>CAMYKF010000723.1 GCA_947258905.1 uncultured Pirellulaceae bacterium
CGTAAGAACGATACCGGAAAGCAGATCGTCTTCGAAATTGCCGGTGGTTTTTCCATCGACCGTGCCGACGGTTTCGGCGCCGTCCAGATAACCTTCCGGCGTATACTCGCGAACCGAATACTCTCCGGGAACCAGTCCGCTAAAGGCGTAGTTGCCGTTGGCGTCGGTCGTGGTCTTGCCGATCACATCGCCGTTGGCGTTCAGCAGTTCCAGTTCGACTCCTTCCAACGGCAGATCGCCGCTGCCGGGATCAAACGTGCAGTCGCCGTTGACGTCGGCATGCACCGTACCGGAAATGGAACCGAGGCGGATTTCGCCAAAGTTGTAGTGGTCGCCCGTTTCGCCTTCCAGCAGGTTCACGTAGCAGAAGGCGTCATCCTCGATTTGACCGCTGGGCGAACCAGCGACTGAACCGAGCGATTCCTTGCCGTCCACATAGTCGGTCGGCTGGACTTCCACGATCTTGTACTCGCCGGCATACAGGTCTTCGAAACAGTACCGTCCGTTGGCGTCCGTCGTCGTGGTGGCTATCAGTTCTTCATTGGCGTCATACAACTCGATCACGGTGCCTTCGATGCCTTGTTCACCAGGATCGAAACCGCCGTCGTTGTTCAAGTCGTACCACACGTAGCCCTTGACGGATGCGGGCAGGTGTTCGCAGAAGTTGTACATCGTGCCGGCGTCGCCCGATCCGAGAACGATGTTCGCGAACCGATCGTTGGTGGGACTGAAACCGGCTGCCTGTCCGTCGACCTGGCCCAGCGATTCAGCGCCGTCCAGATAACCATCGGGCTGGACCTCGACAACGGAGTACGTGCCCGTTCTCAGATTCTCAAACTTATAGTGGCCTTCATCATCGGTGAACGTCGAGGCCACGAGATTGCCGCTGCTATCGAACAACTGGACTTCCACACCGGCAATCGCGCGATGGTTCGGATCGGTGGGATCAATGCAATCGCCTTCGGGAGTCGCCAGACTGACGAAACCGCTGATCGAAGCCGGCTTGAGTTCGCCAAAGTTGTATTCGATGCCGTCATCGCCGGCACACAGTTCAATCGTGTTGAACTTGTCATTAACCTTGTCGCCGACCGTTGAACCATCGATCGTGCCCACGGTGTCCTTGCCGTCTACGAAATCGACCAGCGGATTGGAGCCGACGGGATAGTTGTTAATCTCGGTGACTTCGTAGATTCCCGGCGGCAGACCGGTCACGTCGTAGTGCCCGTTGGCATCAGTGCGTACAAAGATTGGCTCCGTGGCGACAAACGGATCCGCGATCGTCGCATCCTTGGCGCCGATCCGCGTCACCTGAATCAGCACGTTGGCGATTCCTTCCTCACCGGGATCCATGCTGCCGTCGTCATTGCGGTCGTGGTACACGTTGCCGGCGATGGTGGCAGGCAGTACCTCACAGAAATCGTAGTCCTCGGCCGCGGTGCCACCGAGTGGAATGTCAATGTCGCCGATGATGTTCTGCTGGTTGTTGGCATCGGTTAATACGTCACCATCGGTCACGCCCTCGACGGTGCCCGCTTCGGCGCCGACGTCCAGGTAACCATCCGGCTGATCCTCGATCAGACGGAACTTGCCGGGCGTCAGGCCCAGTTCCCGGCCAAACCCGTAATCACCGCTGGCGTCGGTCGTGGTGGTGGAAACCGTTTCATACTGGCCGGTATCGCTGTTGAATTTCTGCAGCGTGATGAGGACGCCTTCGATCCCTTCTTCGCCGGCATCCTGTTCACAGTTGATGTTTTCGTCGTGGTAGACGGTGCCGGAAATTTCGATCGGCTTGGGCACGAGATCATAGGCATCAATGGCAGCCGCATTACGGTTGGCTTGCCCCTGCTCGTTGTCTCGCACCAGATCGAGAATGCCGTTGGAAACCGCTTCGCCTTCGGCCAGCAGCAGATCGTATTCGTCAAAGAACGTGCCCTCGAACTGTTGCTGCGACTGTCCGTCTTGCAGAACCGTCTGCACCTGCAGGTCGCGTTCCTCAAACGTGTAGTTTTCGTCAACGAAGGTCGCTTCGAAATGCGTACCTTCGAACTCAACACCGGACGCAATCTTGTCGTTGCGGAGCTGTTCTACTTCGTCAACGTCGATCGTGAAGGCAAGTTTGTCGCCAGCTTCAAAATTGCGAACGTTAACCGTCAGCTGCAGCCCGTTATTGGCGATGCTGACACCGAGAATATCGTCCGCGTTAACCCCGACGGATCCGCCCGCGTGGAACTGGAATCCATGGAACTCGCCAGCCCCGGGCTGGGCTCCGTCCACATCAAAGAACATGTCGCCATTGGACAATCCGCCACTGAGATCCTGATCGCCATTGAGGACGAACTGGGTCATTTGTGTCGTGTCAGCACCACCCTGGAAGGTGACTTCGAAATAGTCCGGGGTGGTATCCTGCCCGAGGTCATCTTCGAGATACGTGATACCGGCAATCACGGGGTCGGCGTCGAGCAACTGTCGCGGTTCCATCTTTTCGAAATGGCACCGGCGTTCCGTTGATTGCTTGCGATGGGCTGCGTCGAGGCGTGCCTTCCGCCCGTTTCCGGCGAATGGTCGAAAGTTATTGAAAAGTCCCAATTCAGTGCCCTCCATGAACATCTGCTTAGGTGAAACCTGTGGCCGCCGGAAACTCGTTTTCGTTCTCGCGGTCGCAAGCGTTGAATTAGTTTGTGAATGCTGGTCTATGGGTGAAAATCAATAAAAAAATACTCTAGCGGCGAAAGATAATGGGATCCTCCAGCGAGCTGGCGATCTTTTCAGTCGTCCAGAAACTGACTCGCGTGTCGTAACTGCCCGATACCAGGACCGTGTCCTGATAATCCAGACTGGTAACGCTTCCCGTGTGGCCTTTCAGCGTGCCGGCCTGCTCGAGGTTGTCAATCTTCCAGATGTAGATCGTGTTGTCGCTGCCGGCAGTGGCAATCAGGTCGTCGTACAGGCTGCACACAGCGAACAGCTTCCCGCCATGATTCGGCAGTGTCTTGATGTTGGATAGATCGTTCAGGTCGGTGATGTGCACCAGACGATCATCGCCACAGCTGATCAGGCGATTGTCGTTGGTGAAATCGAGCGAACGAATGCGGCGAGTGTGAATCGACAACAGATGCCGTTGCTGAATGGTCGCCACATCCCAGATTTGAATCTTGCCATTGCGACCGCCAACGGCCAGCAAGCCATCGTCATTCGACCAGGCAACCGTCCGCAGATCATTGCAGGTGGCCGTGAACTCGTTGATCAGCTCGCCGTTGTCAACTGCGTAAACGCGGACGATGTCTTCAAATCCGACTGTGGCCAGTCGCGATCCGTCATGCGACCAGGCAATGTCGGCGATCGCTGCCGGATGCGTGGCGATTTCGGTTGGACTTGTGATGTCCGACAGATTCCAGACGATCAGCCGGCGGTCGTTGCCTCCAGTGGCCAGTTGTCCGCCGGTGGGCGAGAACCTTGCGGCGCGAACCCAGTCGGCATGTTCGATCAGTTGCCGATCAAATCGGCCCGTGGCCCGGTCATACAGGCTGACGATGTGGTCGTCGCCAACAAAGGCTACCAGCGAACCGCCGGGCTGCAGACTGACGCTGGTGACGACCGGCGATTTCATGTTGGTGGCGAATGGCTCCGTGCGAACCGTGGTACTATCCCAGTTAATGCCCGGATTGAATTCCTGAGCAGACAGGCCAGAAGAGAGCCCGCACAACAGTGCGACAGCCATGACCTGGCAGAACATGCGTCGATTAGTCATCGTCCTGATTCCCCAATCCAGTTTTTCGGACAAGTCAGCCAAATTTGCGCATATTAAGGCGCAGAGATATTGTCACTCACTTCAAATATCGGACGGGGTCGGACGGTCCGTTACCGTTTGTTCGAGAAAGGGGTCGAGGACGCTGCCAGGAATATCCGACGGGGCAAGCCGGGTAAAATGCGGCTGCGCGCAGTCGCTACAGGCGCTGCAAGTGCCGCCAAAAGGTGCCGGCGTTGCCGGGAGTGACGAAGGAATGATTCTTGCGAATCAAATTGGGTAATCGGTTTCGCAGGAATACGCGCGCAGAATCTCGCGGATGGGATGACGCTATGGATCCCGAAATGTGGGCACGACGGCTACCTGGCTGCTACCGAAGTGTTACCACTTCGGCTACGTGGGCCGGTTCATTGACACAACCAGCCGAATTGCAGGATCAAGCCTAGCGATCGCGGTCGGGGAATTGACCAAGTTCGATTTCAAGCTCAACTTCCTTGCCATCGCGTTGAACCACCGTTTTGACCTTGTCGCCGGCACGACGCGCCTGAATCGCCAGGCCGAAGTCACGAAGTTCGGTAATTTCGCGATCGGAAAAATAGACGATCACATCGCCGACTTGAAGCCCGCCGCGTTCAGCAGCGCTGTCCTTGACGACGCGGGTCAGTCGCAGCAACTGTTCATTCCGCTCGTATTGAATGCCCAGAAACGCGCCGTTACTTATGCTGATGCGAATGTCCAGCCTTTGTGCGAGCGTACCTGTGTTTTCGGGAGAAATTTTGGTGCCCCACAACCTGATCTGTCGCAACTGCGTCATGGCACCGAGATCATCAACGCAACCGTCATCAATGTCGGAGTAATAAATATCCAGCCTGCGCAGCGAGTCGATTTTTCGAATCCGGTCGATGGCAGCATTGGTGATGCTGGAGCGCTTGATCCTTAGCGTGCGCAGGTTCGCCCCGGCAACCTGATCGATGACTTCATCAGTAATTTCGGGGCCAAACAAGTTCAGATGGTCCATGCGGGAGATGAGGGATGTCAGGTTGAAATCGTCAAGCTTGCCCTTCCACTTTTCGTCAATGGTGACCTCGTATCGGGTAACTTGCCGTTGCCCCTCGCGATAGGTGCTGGAATCAACTTCGGCACCCAGTTCGCGCAGCTGTGCGATCGCCACATCATGCATCACTTCACTCAGGCGACTTTGTGAGGCCAGCGCAAAGGTCCGCAGGTTTTGGTCTTCGGAAGCTATCAGCTCGGTCAATGCGTTGCGGGCGGCTCTCTGGCATTCCTGCTCACCCGCAACGGCCAGTCGCGCGATAACGGCGACGGCCCGCATCTGTTTTTCTGAATCGCCCGAACTTTCAATCGCCGCCAGTTTCAAGGGCTCGACGGCCTCCACGTCACGCTGCACGATCTCCCTCATCGCCTGCTGCCGTGCGGCAAACGTGTCCGCGCCCAGCTGCTCGATGACCTGGTCAATGGATGCTTGCTGGATTTCGGCTGTGGGATCCTGCGCGACGGTTTCTGCGGCGGTGCCCATCACCAGCAGGAAAATCAGCAGGGTGACCCGGTATAACGAGCCGGCGGCTGGCCAATTCGACATAGGTTTCCGATCTTTGAACAGGTTGTTGCCACCGGTGACAGAAATGTCGCATTGCTGTCGCCGTCACTGACTTATGATATGGTTGGCAGCTGCGGTGTATAAAATCAATCCCGCTTGCCTGGTGTGCCTCGAAAGCCGTCGCAAAAAACGTGTCTTTGTCAACAAATGTCGGCTTACGAACTGATTGATTTTGGCGATGGTCGCAAGCTGGAACGGCTGGGGGGACTCGTCGTGGATCGGCCGAGTCCGGCAGCCATCGATGACCGGCCCGCCGGCGTCTGGTCGAATGTTGACGCGCGCTTCGAGCTGCGAAATCGCCACCAGGGTATTTGGCACTTTGCCGAGGACCCTCCGCATCCGTGGACGCTTGAGACGTGGTTTGGCCGTATGCAATTGTTCCCGACGGAATTTGGGCATGTGGGCGTGTTTCCCGAACAACAGGGCAATTGGAAATGGCTGCGTGAGAGTTTGGCCGGCTCGGCGGGGCTGCGCGTATTGAACCTGTTTGCCTATACCGGCGGTTCCACCCTGGCGGCTGCAGCGACTGGCTGTCAGGTCACCCATGTCGATTCAGCGAAGAATATCGTGCGTCGTGCGCGTGAGAATGCAGCGCTGTGCGATCTTCAGGATCGACCGGTACGCTGGATCGTCGAGGACGCACTGAAGTTCGTGCAAAGGGAAGTCAGGCGTGGAAAACAATACGACGGGGTAATCCTCGATCCTCCCAGTTACGGACACGGGCCGGCTGCCAAAACGACCTGGAAGATCGAACGTGATTTGCCCGAGTTGCTGAAATCGCTAGGCGCGTTGATTTCGCAGTGCCGGCTGTTTTTGTTCACCTGTCATTCACCCGGATACACGGTTGCGGTCTTGCGCAATGCGGTGGCCGATCATTTTCAAATACCGTCCAGTTGCCACGGTGGCCCGCTGGCCATTGCCACCGCCGACGGACGTTCGCTGTCCAGCGGCAATTTCCTGCGCTGGTTTGTTAAACTCGATTCATGAAGAAAATCTCCAGCGCCGACAACCCGAGACTGAAAGCCGCCATACGACTGAAGACCAGCCGTGGCCGCAAGACGCAGCAGCGAATCATTGTCTTCGGATTGCGGGAACTGCGGCACGCCATGTCGGGCGGCATCCAGCCGCTGGAAGTCTTCGTGTGCAGCGAGTTGCTCGAGAAAAGCGACATTGAATCCCTGCAACAGCAGGCCGGCCCCGGCACACAGTTTCTGGACCTGCCCGCAGCATTGATGTCGAGACTGAAGTACGGTGAACGGCAGGACGGGGTCGTGGCCATCTGCCAGCGGCCCAATCTGGAACTGGACAAACTGCAGGTGAGTGACGATGCGCTGGTGGTCATTCTGGAATCGATCGAAAAGCCCGGCAACATCGGAGCAGTGATTCGCAGCATGGACGGCGCGGGTGCCGACATTTTGGTGCTTGCCGATTCGCAATGTGACGTGTTGCATCCCAATTGTATTCGCGCCAGCCTCGGCGCCACATTCAGGATTCCCCTGGCCATCGCATCGACACAGCAGGTTATTGACTGGTGCCGCCAGCAGGGATTGGACATGTTTGCCACATCGGATGCGGCCAGCACGTCATATGCGGATACCAATTTAAAGGGAAAGATTGCCATCGCGTTTGGCAACGAAGCACATGGACTGTCGGACGCCTGGAATCGTGATGATATTCATCAAATCGCAATTCCCATGGCCGGAATCTCTGATAGCTTGAACATCAGCGTGGCAGCGGGCGTTATATTGTTCGAGGCACGCCGGCAAAGGTCTGCCGATTAGGGAATCGTCAAAAGAAATACAAGGAACGGTCAGATCAACCGCCACTCCAACCTGCAAGACGAATTCTCGCGATTGTGGAATATCGCTGAGGAAATCTGGACTCGTCACGAGAACGATCGCAGCTTTGGCTCGTACATCAGCGCGGACTATGAAGCGGTTCTCGACGGCTTGATTCGCCAGCAGCCGTTGGCCAACTCGTTTCTCGAATGGGGCTCGGGACTGGGCGTCGTGACGATTATGGCCAGCCTGCTGGGCTACGAAGCGTGTGGCATCGAGGCGGAAGCGGAGCTGGTTGACTATTCAAGGGAACTGGCCGAACAGTTTCAATGCTCGGCCGAGTTTGTCGTGGGCGGGTTTATCCCCGATAGCTTTCAATGGCGCCCGGAACTTGGCGAGGAAGCCGTGCGCACCGCCATCGATCTGGCCGACGCCTATGATGACCTCGGCCGACAACTCGATGAGTTCGACCTGGTTTACGGGTATCCCTGGCCCACCGAACACGAGCTTTTCAAGGGAATCATGCGGGATTGTGGCAGCTCGCACAGCAGTTTGCTAATCTACGACGCACGTGAAGGCATTATGATTTATGACGCCAGCGAATTGATAAGGTAAACGCCCTCCCCGACGCCATCGAACAGAAGTCCCCCGCATCGTTTTGAGGTAGCCCATGTTTCGTGCCCTGATGTATCCCGTGAACTTTGTCTGCGCGGCAGTCATTGCCATGACAATGCTCTTGCCCGCCAGCAGCGTAACCGCCGCATTGCAGGAATCGGATACCGACATCGACCAGTTCATTGCTGCCGCGCAAACCGGTGACATCGAATTGATTCGCGAGGCGATTGAAGATGGATTCGATGTCAACACTGCCACGCGTTATGGCGCAACGGCCATCACCTTTGCAGCAGAAAAAGGCTATCTGGAAATCGTGCAGTTGCTGCTGGACAACGGTGCTGACCCAAACGTCCAGGACACGTTCTACAACGCTCGACCGTTGACCTGGGCAACGATGAAAAAGCACAAGGAAATCATCGAGCTGTTGAAGGAAAACGGCGCCGAGATGCCGGTGCAACGCGCCGATCGTGATCGCGCCCGACGCAAGGCTGATGAAAAGGCTGGTGACAAAGCCGGAGAGGGCGAAGAGGAGGAAGAAGAGGAACCGGAATTCGCTCCTGACTCTCCCGCTTCACGCATGGCGGACCGCGAAGTTTCCAGCGTCAATTGGCCCCAGTTTCGCGGCACCGGTGCCCGAGGCATTGCTGACGGACAGAATCCGCCGCTGAAATGGAACGTCCCCGAAGACGAAAACGTGTTGTGGAAAACACCCGTCGATGGGCTGGGACACAGTTGCCCGGCCGTGTTTGGCGATCGAGTCTATGTGACATCGGCGGTCAGCAGTGCTGGCGACACCAGTATTCGCACGGGTGGCTACGGCGATGTTGACTCAGTCGATGATGAGTCGGAGCATTCGTT
>CAMYKF010000724.1 GCA_947258905.1 uncultured Pirellulaceae bacterium
AAAATGAACATCACCGAGTTGAGGTCCAGTTTGAACTGACCCGCACGAGTGATGACAAACAAATAGAACAAACCCATGCCGCCCAGCAGCAGTGCCAGGACAAATGAGTTTTCCAGCCAGCCACCCTGCCGAGTGACGGATTCACTGGATTGGGAAGAAACGGACTTCGGGACGGCGCTGTTTGCCACGGGTTCCTCGCCCACAACTCGCAACATCAACCAGTTCAAAACCAGCAACAGCACGATGATGCATCCCAGCGCCGCAAGGTTGACGTGTCCAAAAGTTGTTTGCGACAGGGGGATGGTGATGCCACCCATGGCTTCCTGGGTAATTTTGGAATCTGCCGTGTTGGCCGTCAGCGGGATTGAGCCTGACAATCCCGCGTGCCAAACCAGAAAGCCGCTGTAACTGCTGGCCACCAGCACGCGAAAGGGAACTTGTGGCAAACGCTTGCCCACTTCCAGCGCCACCACGCCGCCGACGACCAGCCCAAACCCCCAGTTGATCCACGAGGCGATGATGGCGGCGGCCGTACAAAACAAAACCGCCTGGGTGGGGGTGCGAATAAATCCAATCAGTCCGAGCAATACCGCTTGCACGGGACGCGACATGGCCACGACATAACCGCATAGCAAAATCATGGCCATCTGCATTGTAAAGGCGGCCAGATCCCAGAACCCGCTGCCCCAGTGCGTAATCGCCTCGACCGGCGTGCTGCTGGTCAGCGTAAAGGCCAGCACGAAAGTCAACGCGGTCAGCAAGATCGCGATCACGAAGGGATCGGGCGTGTACTTGCGCAGGATGTTGTCGATGAGTTGCAGGATGGATTTCATGCGACCTGTTTAATAATCAGGGCCGTTTAAATCAATCACACCATCAGGCCACGGGTGCTCGCCGGGATAGATCATCACGTATTTGTCTCGCCACGGATTGGCCTCCCGATCGTCGGCGTTGCGGTCCACAAAGCGGTTATCGACGAGCCGGCACTGGAGTTTTTCGTAAAACAAGGGTACGGGAGTCTGAAACAGGCTGAGCGTCGGCCAACCCGATCGACCAACCTGGCGGAAGCAAGCCCGGGTGATGTCGGCGCCCAGTCCCCGTCCGCGCTGGTCCGGGTCCGTGCAAACCGATGCCAGTGCCAAGACCGACATCGACTGCGAGTCCCCATGCCGAATCTCACGCACAAACGTCACCGCGTGCGCGAGCGCACGGCCCTTTTCCCAAATCACAAAGCGTCGAATCGTGTCTGGATCCGTGCAGTAATGCGATGGCGGTGTGAGAATCTGCTGCCGTCGCACCTCCAGCGTTTTTGTGGATGCAGGCCACACCGCAAACAAAAGCTCGGCAACGCTGCCAGCCTGGTCAGCGGTCAGTTCCGTTGCCCGGTATTCACTGATTTCGTTCATGCACCGATGTTAACGCAGGCAGCAACCGCAGCGGAAGTCGCCAGACTTCCGGTCGCAAAAAGTCGTGCTGTTCTCGCTGCGCTATCTCGCACACTTCTGGCTCTCGTCAGGAATCGCGGAAAAATTCTGTTCCGCCATCTTATTCGCTGGCCTCTTCCCTGATCGCCGTTATAACGAGAGGGCATTTTGAAATTCAGTAGTTCCAAAAACACAGCCGAACGCGCTGGCGTCGGGTCTTACAGTCGGCTTTCCCAAAGAAACCCGAGGCTAGCGCAGCAAACGACAATTGGTGTTCCATGAAGACAAAAGTCGACCCAGTTTAAGCCACCCTCCCTCTGGGAGGGTCTCCCAACGGGAGGGTAAGTTGGGAATGCTTTTGTTTTGGTGGAACAAAAAATTGCGTTTGTTGCACTAGCGCCTTCGGTTCAGTTCAAGTCGACGGTTTTTGGGAAGTACTGACATTGCGTTTTTGCGTAGTGGGCGAGGCTACGAGTCCCATTTTGCACGGTGAATCGGGAAGGACTCGTGACCTCGTCCACTACCAAATCGCCCCTCGGCAGTAGCCGGATCTCCCGAAACTGACTTGAGTCGCAGGGCCTGGGAATTCAAATAAAAGGAAAGGTCTCACCATGAATCGCCATCACTATTGCTGGATGCTGCTCGCCGTCGTCCTGTTGTTGGCGGGTTGCCAGAACCAGTCGGATTCCGCTGCCCGGAACGGCTCCAGCGGCGAGGGCAACGAGCCGTCGGAATACGCGGCCGTCACCAACGTGGCCCGACAGGTTGTGGAAGCCTGGCAAAACAAGAACTTTGATGCACTGTTTGCGTTAACTCAGCAGGAGGTGCCCGAAGAAATCCGGGAACGCTTCCAACCTGGCGGCGAAGGATATCAGGAAATGACCTCCGAAGATGAATTTCGCTGGCGCGCCGTACGGGACTGGGACGGCACGTTTCCGTCTGTACGGGTGCACCAGCGCATGGGAATCATCATTGGCAAACGGCAACGGGAAAATCCTGACCCGCTATCGGTCGGCCCGGCCACCGAAATGATCATGGTCAATCTTGTCCGGGAAGACGGTCGGTGGAAGTACGCGGACATGTACTTTCCCGACGAGGAAGAACTGGAATTCCAGGAGTACAGCAACCGGAACATCGTGCCGAGCGGGATGTCAAAGGCATCCGGAGATGAAGCGGACCCGGTCAATCTGCTGCACGTGCTGGCGGGAGCCTTTCGCGACAAGGACCTGGAAACGATCAAGCCGCTGGTCATGCGGGAATTGCTGGAGGATTACCAGCGACGTGTGGCGGAAGCTGCCGAAAACAGTTCGGTCGACCTGTCACCTGACGATCATCTGAGCATGCTTTCCTCATGGGAAGGCGGCGCGCATCAGGACCTGATGGACTGGGACGGCGAGATTCTGGACAGCCGGATGCTTAAGGAAGCGTGGGTCACGATCGGCGGCGAGGGAGATGAAGTCTACGTCGTCGAATTGTTGTATCTGGATGGCCGTTGGGTGTTCTCGGATGTCTTGAGCCCGCTCAAACAGGACTATGAGCACTGGGGTCAGGAACTGGCTGCGCAATAGGCCTTGTCGTCTTGACCGGCCCTGCCACTTAACGGGCAGGCAGCGACAGGCTGCTGAGTTAATTTGCAGCGCAACGGACGGTTATCGTTTGGTATGCGTATGCGCTGGCATCTCCCGCCCGACACCCAATAAGGGCAGCGTCCTGAACGTTTTTCGGGTAGAATCGACGGAGAAGGCTTGTCCCCTCTGCATCCATAGAATCCCTGAATCCAGCCACGCCAAGGCGAACTGAATCATGCTAAAAACCGATTCCCAGTCTGACCCCGAAGTTCAAAACCAGACAACCTCTACGGGCGATTCCACCAAAGACGCCGTGGCCATGATCCTGCAGCAGGCCGGCAAGTCGACCGACGAGATCGCTGCACTTTCCACCCTGGACGATGCGGATCAGGCAGC
>CAMYKF010000725.1 GCA_947258905.1 uncultured Pirellulaceae bacterium
TGACCGTCTTTGCCATCCTCCTCGTTCCCCTGGCGCTATTGACCGCGCTCGATGTGGAGAACGGGCTGCTGCTGAGGGTGTCTTATCTCAGCCAGAGTCTCAATGCTGACTGGTACCTGAGCAACTATCAGCAAGTCGAAGGGTTCATGATCCCGCTGCGCCGTGAACAATACTTTTCGGGAGAGCGGTCCTACATCGTGAAGACCAAACTGATCGTGATCAATGAAGCCGTCAATCAGGAAATTTTTGAACGACCTGATGAGTTAGACACCGATCCCCTGGCGACTCCCGAGGATGACGATCCGTTCGGTGATGGCGGATAGCGTTAACAGCTGACAAGCTGCAGGGTGACTGCATCTAACCGACTGTTCTTGATAAATGCGTATCGGTTGATACAATCCACCGCTTGTTACTGCTCTGTTTTGCGGGGAATTTCAGTTGCCTGAAAGCACACCGATCGTCGATTTTGCAGAATTTAGTTTCGACCATGTCGTCGCGGACAGATCGGCGCTCGACGAGTATATTCCGCAGCGATTTGAAATGGCGCAACTGGATGGTGTACTGTACGAGCAGGAAGATCCGCTTCGTGCGGTGGGTTACAAGGACATTACCGAAAACGAATTCTGGGTGCGTGGCCACATGCCCGATTTCCCGTTAATGCCTGGCGTGATGATGTGCGAATCGGCAGCGCAACTGGTCGCCTATCTGGCCGGTCGTTATCGATTGAGGGAGGATGGTGTCGTTGGTTTCGGCGGCATGAACAACGTCAAATTCCGCAACATGGTCGTGCCCGGCGACCGGTTGATTGTGATGGCTGGCGTTACCAGGTACCGCAAAAACGCCATGGTCGTCTGCGCCTTCCAGGGCTGGGTCGATGAAAAACCGGTGGTCGAGGGTGAAGTACGCGGCGTGATGTTGCCTGCAGAAGCGATGCAAAAGAAACCCTGATCGCCGGATCGCCAGCAGATATTTGAAGTTCTCTGTATCCTTGTGGCCTCTGGCACTGCTGGTTTCGAGCGCATGGACCAGCACATTCATGGTTCGTTCCCGGTTGTCGCGAATCTGGCCGAGGCAAATGTCCGATGGTTTGCCGTCGTACGCCCGGTAAAGACAAGTGCAAAATGCGACAATCGCGTCCTGCAGTACTGCGCCCTGCGTCTCAAACAAATCCAGCAGCCAGGGAATCATGTAGTGGAACTGCGGCGCGGGAAAGTCGGTAAGCCACGTGCTCTCTATCAACGCGCGCACCTTTCCGGGATCAGGCGATGCCTCGCTCAACAGCTCTTCCAGCTGCTGGTTGAAACCCGGCTCCTGACCCAATAAGTCCGGGGCGTGCCACAGTTGCGAATCGAGAGGAATGCGCGGGGTCATGGCTTGCGTCCCGAATGTCAGGCGTTGCGGAATGACGAGGTTGACTCGAGATAGAATTCACGCGTCAGTTCCCGGTATGGCAGGTTGTACATGCCGCGCTCTTTGTAGATTGACATGCGTTCTGAAACGCATTCAGCGGGCTGGCCGTTTGTAAACTCAAGCAAATCCCGCACCGGTGGTTTTCCGTCGAACGAGGAGACCGCACAGTGGCGACTTAAGAACAATCCCGCCTGCTGTGCCAGTCGGACGGTGCTGTGGAAAAGATCGTGAGGAACGATCAGAGCCAGTCGTCCGTGGGAGGCTAGCAGCTGCCCTGCCACCGTCATGAGCTGCCCGATGGTCAGGCTGTCGTGATGGCGGGCGCGGCTCCTGGAGGAATGTGGGGAGCGTGTGCCCGTGGGAAAGAACGGTGGATTGCAGATGATCAGGTGAAACCGGTCGTTACGCCCGGCGGCTACGGCCATAAATTCCGCCAGCGACGCCTGGGTGATCGTAACCCGCGCGAACCAGGGCGAACGCTGCACATTTTCGTGGGCCTGGTCGGCAGCGGCCTGTTCGATTTCCACCGCCTCGATTTGTGCCAACTTGTTGCGCTGGGCCAGCATCAGCGCCAGCAGCCCGCACCCGGTGCCCACATCGAGAATACGTCGCGCGTTGTTGACGCTGGTCCAGGCACCGAGCAGGATGCCATCGGTGCCGACTTTCATCGCGCAGCGGTCATGTCGAACAGCGAATTGACGAAACTCAAATCCACTCGATGCACGCGGTGAACAGGTGGCCATCATCAGCCCAGAATATCCTGCCAGTAGCAGCCCGCCCACGACCAGCCGACGCCAAAGCCCATCATGATGGTTTTCATTTCGGGCGTCAGTTGTCCGGATTCCCTGAGCTCGCGAATGAGGATCGGAATCGTGCAGGATACCGTGTTGCCGACATCGGCCAAACGGATCGGCAGCTTTTCGTCGCCTACGCCGATTCGTTGCTGCATCAGAGAGAGCATTTTGTGCGTCGCCTGATGTAGCAAGAACAGATCGACATCCTCAATTTCCAGCCCTGCACGCTCGACAATCTGGTTGATAATATCGGGAATCGACGTGACTGTGAAATTGATCAGACTGGGGCCGTCCATATAAAGATTGCTTTTCCAGCGATGCCGGTGTCGCGGTTTGATGGCATCCTCGATCGGTCGAAATCCGCCATGCTGGGCAATCAGTGTGTTGGCTCCGCTGCCGTCGGTGCCGAATGCAAAGTGCTGCATGGACGGCTGGTCACTGGCCTGGATCAGTGTCGCCGCGGCCCCGTCGCCAAAAATCGTACGCAGACTGCGGTCCTTGCAATCGATCATCTTGGAATAGGTTTCGGATGTGATCAGCAGCACCCGCTGGACTTCGCCAGTGCGAATCAGGCCGTCGGCCAGCGACAGGCCGTAAACGTAGCCTGAACAGCCGAGGTTGAAATCGAGCGCACCAATTCCGGTACGCAGCCCCAGACGGTGCTGCAACAGGCAGGCGGTGGTCGGCAGCGGATAATCCGGCGTCTGTGTGCACAACATCAAATAATCGATCGACGCGGGGTCGACGTTGTGCTCGTCGAACAACCGCCGGGTTGCGTGGACCGCCAAATCGGAAGAACACTCATTGGGCGCTGCGATATGCCGCTGGTGGATTCCCGTCTTCTCACTGATGACGGTCATGTCCCAGTTGGGATTCTCACGCTGGAGATCTTCGTTGGTCTCGATTTTTTCAGGAAGCCAGACGGAAATCGGTCCGACTGCTGCGTATTTCACGACGGAAAGTCCGTTTTCTTATTCGAAATCTGGAGTGCGTCAAAGTATCAAAATACCGCCACATCGCGTAGATGACTAGGCGGATTGCCCGATGGCCTCGTCCAGCAATGTATCCAGATCAAGGCGGCGATCCGCCAGTTGCCAGTGACGCGGATGCACAAACAAACGGACCCTTTTGACAAACCGGTCAAATTGTTGCCTGGCCAGCGTCTTGACAACTGGCGAAACATCTCCCAGTTGACGGTAGCCCTGCGGCGAGGTCCCCGAAACCTGCAAGTCAAATTGCACTTCCAGGGCCTGCGGCGGTGCATCAATCAATAATTCACCGGGGGCAATGTCTATCCGCTCTTGCTGATTGATTAACTCGGTCAGCCGGTCGGCACAACTGGCCAGCCATGTCCAGGGCCGATGAGAAAGGCGTTCAAAGATCTCGGCATTCTCCAGCACATTGAACTGGGCGAGCCGTTTGTAAAGGATGCGTTGCGGGCCAAACAACCCGGCCAGCAGTTCCGAGCCGCAGGCCTTCTGCAACAGCTGCGGAAACTCACGGTCGGTCGAGGAAAACATGGTATCGAGATCCAGTCGCTGGCGAGCTTGCCAGAATCCGCGTTGCAACATCGCCGTGGCGCTGCGTACCGCGTGGTGCCAGTACACCTCGCTAAACATCACGTAGCGGGCGAACACCATCAACTCGGCCGCGGTCACTCCCTTCTCTGTGATACCCAGCGACGTACCTTCGTGATCCAGACACAGGCTGCCAATCAACCGTGCCTGATCATAGTTCATGCCATAGGGCACGCCGGCATGCAGGCTGTCGCGATACAAATAGTCCATTTTGTCGACGTCTACCGGTCCGGACAAAATCGAAGCCAGAATCCGATCAACCGGTTGTTCACTGTCCGACAACAACAGCGAATATACGTGCTCTAAATCAAAACCGAATTCGTCGTTAACGATTTTTGGGATTTCGGAATGGTCGATCCGTTGGCGAGCCAGAATTTCATGCGCGGGGATTTCCGGCAGGGCCATGTCTTCCAGGGGATGACAATACGGCCAATGGCCAATGTCATGCAGCAGAGCCGCCACAATCAGTCGTTCGGCGTCGGACCGCGATACGGTTGCGGTAAAGCGGTTGTCGGTCATCAGACGCCGCAGGAACAGCAGACACATGCGATAAACGCCCAGACTGTGTTCGAACCGCGTATGGGTCGCACCCGGATAGACCAGCGATACCAGCCCCAGTTGGCTGATGCCGGCCAGTCGTCGAAACGGGGCGGAGTCGATCAGACGCCGGATTCGCGGTGTGACCGGCACGTCTTGCTGGCCGGGAATACGAATCAGTCCGGTTCGCGCATCCAGTGCTCGAATCTCCGGTATCTCGGCAAGCGAAGTCATGGCCCGGATCGATCACACCCAAAACTGGATCAGATGGCGGGCGGCATTCAGCAAATCCTGCAGGTTCTCGGTACCTCCCTCCAGCGGTCCGGGCAACACGTCGAATCCTGCACCCAGGCGGAGTACCAGGCAGCATCCAAAATACAATCCGTAGTGCAGGATGCTCATGATGGGATCGATGCCCAGTGTCAGATAGGCGGTGATCGAGCCGATAACGAACATCGCGACGACGCCCGCTGCCTTGCCCGCGCCTCCACCCAATCCAGCCGTGTCCGTGGCCAGCGTAATGCACAGCCAGGAAAGACCGTACACAACGGCACAGGCCACGACACGAATCCACAGGTCCTGTCCGGTGAGGGCTCCGCGTTCCGAATCACGCAGAAACGTATAGCCGGCGTAGACGCACGGAATCGCCAGAACAATGGCGCCCAGCAACAACGCGATAGAGGAGAATTGGGCGTGCTCGCTGATGCCTCCCCGCATCAACAGTGCGGCGGCGATGAAACCGACGATGGTAGCGCCGATCAAAACCATTTGCACCGGCGAGACTTTGGCTTCCTTGCGAAAAACCGGTTTCAGAACCGCCTGACCCGTCGCACCCTTGGGACCGAATTCCTGAGGCGCATGAACCTGGACTTCTTCGGAAGCCGCAGGAATCTTGATCGGCTTTTTGCACTTGGGACAGGGACCTTCGCGCCCGGCGAACTTCTCACTGACGTTGAAGCGGGTGTGACAGCCGCGGCAGGTGACGCGAATACTCATGGGACGGGGCAGAACGGCACTAGTCCTGCATATCAACCAGTTCCTGTTCGGTAATCATGTGGAAGTTCTTGTCGGCCAGCACCTGTTGAGCCATCTCAATATCATCCACCATGATCAGCACCGCTGAAAACTGTTCGTTGTGAACCAGCAGCGGATAGGCCTGAATCACGTTGATTTCGGCAGCCAGCAAGGCCAGGCATACTCTCAGCAATGGTTGCTCCTCGGCGGGTAATCGCACCGCGATCAAGTCGCTCTCGACCATCGCCAGTCCCGCCCGCTCGAGAATCTCCCGACCCGCTTCGGGATGCGACAGGACGAATCTCACAATCGAATATTCGTTGTTGTCGTGAATATTAAATGCGACAATGCGTACGTTGCTGCCTTCGAAACGGCGGAGCAGCCGACTGAGCTGCCCTACGCGGTTTTCCAGGAAGACAGTAAATTGGCGGATCGACGGATAATCCCGGCCCCGCATCGTGGCGAAATCGGTGGAGGAAGAGCCGCCCTGGTCGCCGACACTCATAGAAATTCCAGACTTGGGACTTTTTTATGCAGGTTGGTGGGGGTATCCGGTCGCCACACGAAGCGGCCGGGATGGCCGGAAACAATCAATTCCAGCGAATAACTGTAGAAGAACCCATGGCACCGGTCAATCCATCGGGCTTTCCGCTCCCCGAGCACGAATTCGACATACGCGTGCGTTACTATGAAACCGATGCGCAGGGGCACGTGCATCACACGACGTATATTAATTACTTTGAAATCGCCCGCGTCGAGATGCTGCGGGCGGCCGGTTACAGCTACCGGGCGCTGGAAGACGATGGCATGATGCTGGTCGTCACCGAAGTCAATTGCCAGTTCTTTGCCCCGGCACGATACGACGATTTGCTGACCGTCAAAACCAGAGTGGCCCGCGCCCGGGGCGTGCGAATTCGCCACGTCTATGAAATCACGCGGAACGGAGAAACGATGGCAACCGGCTGGACGGTTGTCGCTGCGATCGGCAAGGACGGCAAGGTCAAACGGCTGCCCAAATGGCTGCGTGTCGCGCGAGCCGATCTGGGCCGGGGAGTAGAAGATGCAGCCGGGTAGATGGCGGATTTTTCTCTGGGCGACGCTCGTTCTGCTGGCCGTGCCGTCCTGTAACTGGTCGAGCGGACCGGCGACCGAGACCGGCGACCGTACCGGTTCCCAAGCACCCGTTGCCATTTCACCCAATCAAGTGCGGCCGCGCGAGATTTACGTTCAGCTGTACCCGCGTGACGGCTATTTGCACATCAAGGAATACCATATCGAAAGCCTGCTGCCGCCGGATGCAGTGGCTGACCAACTGGAGGCGATTCGGAACAGGATCGCTGCCCTGGAATATTCCGAATCGGAATACCGGTTCGAGCTGTTTGATGCCAAAGAGGAATCCTGGTTCCGCGACCGCGGATTTATCACTGGCCAGTACCACTTGAAAACTGACGAAACCAATGTGCTCAAGTTGATTGACGATTCCTTCGCCAAAATCCTGCGTCGGCCAGTAAAGGTGAAGATCACGGAGTCGGAGATCATTCTGCAATTCCCGGCCAATGGCGTTCGTGTTGCCGACAACAACGCCACAGGAGTTTATCTGCACCGGGAAACGAACTGGAACCGCGTGGTATTTGGTAATGATGAAAGATTCTACGAGGCAGTTTTTTCGCTGGACGATTCGGGCGATCAAACGACGTCGATGATCGAATACTTCCCCGAAGACGTGCACGCCGAAAAGGACCCGGGCCAATAATCGGTTCCGGTTCACCTATCTTCTCCAACGCGCAAACACGCCGATAGCGGCGAATGCTGGCACGTTAACCTGGTCAAGCTGTGCCGATTTGCTTTCGGGCGTTCACGGGTTTGAATCAAATAGTCCGATCTAACCACTTGTATCGACGGTACTCCCGCAGAGTGCTAGCCGGCCTCCCGACCGGCGAACCCGACCCAGAAAACACGCCTCGCTGTCGAGCTTTCAATGAAGTTGTTCCACTTTCGGAAATTGTTCCGCGCGCTGCTACTGGCGAGCCTGTTCGCCGGAATTGCGCTTGGCTCGACAAGTCAGTTACCGGGCCAGGCGGAATCGACGAACCGTCACACGCCGCTGGTACAGGCGGTTGCCAGCGCCCGACCGGCCGTTGTCAATTTGCGAGGCAAGAAAACGCTCCAGCCGACTCGAAACACTGCCGGTTCCCCGACCCAGACCGTACGCCAGGTAAACGGTATGGGGACCGGCGTCATTATTGACCCCCGCGGATACATCCTCACAAATTTCCACGTCGTGGAGGATGTCAAGCGGATTCAGGTCACCCTGGCCGACAGTTCCACGACCACCGGCACGTTGATCGCGCATGATCCCAAGACGGATTTGGCGCTAATCAAGATCCGGACTGCGGAACCCTTGCCCACGATTCCGCTGGGTACTTCGTCCGACGTGATGCTGGCCGAGACCGTTGCCGCACTGGGCAATGCCTATGGTTACGAAGACACCGTCACGCGTGGCATCATCAGTGAAATTGGCCGCACGGTGCAAGTCAGCGACAACCAGGTGTATCACAACCTTTTGCAGACCGATGCGCCCATTAATCCCGGCAATTCGGGCGGCCCGCTGATCAACCTGGACGGCGAAATGGTTGGCATCAATGTGGCGGTTCGCGTGGGGGCTCAGGGAATCGCCTTCGCCATTCCAGTCAATGATGCCATGGAAGTGGCTGCCAGTTTCCTTGGCCGCATGACCGAAGAACGCGTCCAGCACGGGATCATCGCCAAGACGGTTTATGAGAACCACAATCCGGCCGTGCTGGTGCAATCGGTCGTCGATTTCAGTCTGGCTGACAACGCAGGTCTGAAATATGGCGATGTGATCAAGGCCATCAACAACGAGCCTTGCCAACGTGCCCTTGACCTGCACCGCAACATGCTGGACAAAAGCGCCGGTGAAGAGATCCAGCTGACGGTGGAGCGCCAGGGCGAGACGCAGAATATCTCACTTCGTCTGGGCGCTGGCAGGGGCAACTCGCCCGGCGCAGACATCTGGCGGCAGATCGGCATCAAGATCAGCCCGATGAACGAGAATCAGCTACGCGACATCCACCCCAACTATTCGCGCGGCCTGCGCGTCAATCAGGTGCGAGCCGGCAGTCCGGCCGATCGTGAAGGGATGCGGCCCGGTGACGTGCTGGTCGCCATGCACGGCTGGAAAACCGAGACGCTGGACAACCTGCGTTACGTGCTGCGACAGGATGATATGCAATCCGGAGCGGACGTGGTGTTCTACATCATTCGCGGCTCGGAGCCCTTCTACGGCAATATCCGCATCGATGCGAACTAGCGGCGTACGATGGCTCTGCAGAGCCGTCGAGACCATGAGGGTTCATTCCAGCGACGGCTTTGGAAAGCCATCGTACGGATTGATCAGCACGTACCTCACGTCAGGCACCTGCGGACGGCTGATCACTTTTCTGTTCTTTCGTTGTCCCGGCCTGTCTGGCCTTGATAAACGACCTCACACTCAGCACCACAAAGATCCAGCACACAATGGCCATCAACGCCAGAAACACAAAAGCTCGCTGATTGAAGTCACCGTCCCCGCTCATCAGCTTCATCAGCGAGCCGACACCGCGTCCGGTTGCAGCCAAAGCGCCCAGTAATCCAGCGGTCACGGCAATGTGCATCACCAGTTTGGTCTTGCCGGGCTTGAGTGCCGCGATCAACCCGCACAGGAATATCGGGACGCCAAAGATCGCTGGAATCAGCGCTGTCCAGCTACGCGCCTTTTCAATCGTTTCGCCGTCGGTCGCTTCGGCAACCGTCGGCCCGCCAGTCCAGTAGCCGGCCACGCCAATCAGTACCAGCACCACGCCGGTCACCATGGTCAAGTTCTTCATCCTGATAAGCCCTTGTCTTGCGACCTGAAGGAACTGGTTCTGATCAACGCCACTCATGATAACCTGATCGACCTGGTGATTCGAGACCGGCAACCTGTCACAATGTGATTCGAACTCGCCGGCGGCCATCAACTGGTCTGCCGTGAAATCTTTGTCTGGCGATTGGTCGGTTGGGCCGGGAGCACGCTTATGGAGCGAGAACTGATACAGTGGCTCAAGGGTCATTTCGGCAAGCCGCGGTTCGCCAGGATC
>CAMYKF010000726.1 GCA_947258905.1 uncultured Pirellulaceae bacterium
AATGGTCGCCGACAAGTTCCCCGATCTGCAGCTCTGTGCCTTTCAGCTGATTCGCATGGCGCCGTTTATGGACACGCGCGGCTGTGTCCGGTTTCAAATGAATCGCCTGGAATCGTCACTGATGGACCTGAATGCGGCCGTGGCGTCTCAAAGGGCGATTGTGGAAGTTCCATTTGCCGCGCCGAGGACGCGTTTCGAGGCATCACTGGATCCCCGCCAGCAGTACGAGTTTTTTGTCAGGGCGCCGCAGCGGAGTCTGGCCGTTTTGCTATTTCACCGCAGCTGGGTGTTGCGAGCCCTGGATGACGAAACGGGCGCGCAGGCGGATGTTGCAGAAATCCGGGAACTCGGATTCAAACCGGGAAATTTTCTGTTCTAGAGTGCCGGCCGTGGCTAGCGAACCTTCATGGTTCTCAGACACATGTATCCAATAATGACCGTCGCAATGGATACGACCGCCCACTCTTGCGGCCCAAATGTATGGGCCACCTGGAACAGCTTGTTGAACACGTTGTTGACAGCGTCCACAGTTGTTTACCTGACTTGCAAACAATAATCGAAAAGGCGTTGTTCTCGATGCAGGCGCGAAGGGATACTGCGGGCCTGCACGGGATTCGCCGGAATCCGTCGCCAGGAAACCATAGGCCACGGCGTGGCGGTGTTGCGCATCAGAAAAGCCGCCCGGACGGGCAGATCCCGGTGCCTCGAGCCGGTCGTAGGAAAAGTGACGATTTACAGGGCCCCTCCTGGCAGGTCGTCTGTGCGGCCTGGCACCCCTCCGGGGTGGTATCCAGCGGGCATCTCAAAACTGGTTTCTGTGTAGCGGACAAGGCTACGAGTCCCGTTTTGCACGGGAAAGGACTCGTGACCTCGTCCACTACCAAATCACCAGATTGGGTTTTGAAATGCGCTCGACATAAGTGAATACCTGTGGCCAATTCACCCTCCCCGGGAGTCAGGGGAGGACGAAGATCCCGGCGCACCGGGGGTCGGAGCCGGGTTCGCGAGGTTCCAGGGAGGGGTCGGCCATGGAAGCCGATTGGATTTGCCTGCAACGCCAGTGGCGGATGAGAGTCCTCCCGCAGCAGGCGAGTCCGTGGCGGGGTCTTTGCTGCCTTTCCAATACATCTTGCCCCCGCCTGCGGTGATCCATAAACTGGTGGGTCCTCCAACAAGATGGCGCTGTAGCTCAATTGGTTAGAGTACCGGACTGTCGATCCGGTGGTTGCGGGTTCGAGTCCCGTCAGCGTCGCTCGGAATAAGGCCCGAAGTGCTTCGGTTTTTGCACTTCGGGCTTTTTCATGCGCCTCCGCCATCGGCTTGCCTACGACCGTATTTGCCAGATTTGGTCTGTTGTGCGCCCCACATGCGCACCGGAGCCGCACAACTCGGCTGCCTCGTGTATCTTGCGAGCCAGTTGGGAAGGCGGACCGCACTGGGTCTCCAATTTCCGCAGTATGCATCCGGGCGGTGCCAATTTTGTGTTCTGCGACGGCCCTACTCAATTCGTCCGTGAGGACATTGATTGCAAGTTGAACCCATCCGACCCTGACGATCCAGGAGCCTATCAGGCACGGTCAACCGTGCAAGGCGGCGAAGTGATTGATGCGTTGAACAAAGTAGACGAATACGTTGACCTGAATCTAGTCGGTCACTTGGAACACGGTCCGGCCTGGTTATTTCACACTATCGCGTACATGGCCGTCGCGGTCGACCTGCCAGACACGTCCGCTGGTGGAGTCCAATGCTGTCAGCCATCCTCCCCCGTGGCAATACGTGTCAATGCAAACCAGGTGGGACTTGTCGAGAATCTCGCCTGATCGTTGCGAAGAGTGCCCTACAATCGCCGCCTTACCAGAGAAGTGACGCTTCGGCATTTGCGCGTCAAGGTGCAACCACATCAACATGTACGGTTCTTGTTCAGAGAGCGGCGACGCAGCATCGTAGTTCGCGTGCACGAAAAGGTGAGTTGCGTCTTCATAGTAAGTGCGGCAAGATTCCAGAAAAGCGAATTGCTCCTCGTTAAATCTCTCCAAACCGTTGTCGGGATCGGTAAACGGAAGTCCGTCGATCTCGGAACGAGAGGAACGATTGTGCAGCAACAGTTGATCGTGGTTGCCAAGCAGGGGCACCAACTCACATTCGGCCTGAAGTGCGATGAGGCGATCGATCACGCCGCGGCTATTGGGACCGCGATTGACGTAGTCGCCAAGTGTGACGACGACATCGTCCGATTCGAGTTTCAGAGCGTCAATTAGACGGGAGAGGGCGACCGAGCATCCGTGGATATCACCAATCGCGATAGTGCGGCGTGACATTGATTACTTCGCGCTGGTTGGTACAGATCATGTCAAGGATAACCGGGCCGGGAGTTGACGCAAACGAGCAAAGCGAGCCAGCCCGGCTGGTCCGGCTCCGGTTCCGGGTCATCCGGTGGTTGGATGGCATGATCAGGGTTCGTTGTTATTCGTATCAGCCGCCCCCGCTGCCTCCAGCTGCAGGCTGATACCGTCAATTTTCTGTTCAAGTGCTCGAATTTCTGTTTGCAGAGCGCGAATGGCGCCGGATTCGTCCCCGCCGCGTGAGAATATCACTACGATAATGGCGATGAGGATAAGCGTACCACATCCCAGGGAAACACGGACACCGCCTGCATCGTATTTGTACCAGGGAACCTCTGCTGGCGATTCGATCGCGACAGGTTTGCCACAGTGTGGACACGGAATCATGAATAGCTCCATCGTTAACTTCGGTGATCTATTTACCAGGGAATGATTGTATCCCGGCTAGCGTGCAGGATGGCCGAGCCGAAAGGAAGACCCGAAGTACAAGAAGTGTTTCGGATCATAGTATTCGCTTGCGGCTTCGATCGATCTCAGGTGGAACTGCCTGATACGACCCGGCGGAGTAAATCTGGTAATAACTCTCCCGCTTTCTCGCGATCCAAGCTCAAGGCCGCGATGTGATCGACGTTTGTCTTGCCGATGTTCAGGATGACGACCTTGCCGCCGTGCTTGTTCGCTGTGATTGGCATATCGGCGGCGGGAGCGACCCGACAAGATGAGCCAACTACGATCAACAAGTCTGCCTTTTCTGCCCACCGGCAGGAGGAGTCCAGGTCCGACACAGGCAACCTGTCTCCGAAGTTTATGACGCTACGACCGAGATCGCCGCCACAGTTCGGACACTCATATGATTGTGTTGGATTGCGTCGCCCTTTCTTGCGACGAGGCATAGCCACCAGATCGACGATGGCGTGAGTCCGTTGGCACTTGCGACAACGCAAACGGTCCTTGTTACCGTGCAGTTCCGCGATCTTGTCGAAAGGAAAACCAGACTCGAGGTGCAAGTTGTCTACGTTTTGGCTGATGAGGAACGAACACTTGCCGATCTTCTCAAATTCCACAATTGCCAAATGCGCGGCATTTGGGCGGATGTCGGATAGACGTTTTGTCGGACGAGGCGGTGGCAAGCCTTGATCTCGACGTGTCCATGCACCGTCCGGTCCACGAAAATCGGGAAGCCCGGATTCGGTAGAAATGCCGGCCCCCGTGAACCACACGACCGTCGTGGCATCCAGGACCCACGTCGCCAACGTGTCCAGTTTTGCTTCGGTTTCTGCAGAGATTTCCATTTGTCTGTAAGCACCAGCAAGTGACTCTTTAAACCAGAGTTCCGGGTAACTTCCTTAAATCCGAGGCACCGTCGTCGCGTCCGAAAGTCTGTTTGGCGAGTTCCTCATGTAACGGTACGCCCTGGACATAACGCCAAAAAATAACCGGGTCGGGAATTGACTTGTCCGGCGAAGCGAGCCAGTCCGGCTCCGGGTCATCCGTTGCTTATGTCTTCATTGTCTCCTGACGACTTCTAGTTCAGACCGGGTTATCATTTTCAACGTTTGGTCGCCGCCTGATCACCCGTTTGGCCGCAAGAGCGATCAGCACGCTTCCAAATATTGCAGGAAACATCCACACATGGACAACCGAGTCGTAGTAGATTGAATCTGGTGAGTCCCTGGCGTAGACGATCGGCACAGATTCGCCAACTTCTGGATTTAGCCAAAACGCACCGTATCGAATAGTCGCGGACTGCTCTTGTCCATCCTGGTCGGTGTAGCGAAAACGGTATTTCGTAAATCTCAAGCCTCGCCGTCGAGCGGATCGCCTTACTGGTCGGTCAGCGTCAGTACAAACGGCCATGGATCGCGCACCGTTCAGTGTTACCGAGAGGCTGTTCTTTAACGAAATGCAAAACACTACCAACACAACGATTGCTGAAAAAATGAGCATTAAGTTTTTCATTCGTGGTCCGATGCAGTACAAAGCAGGGCGACATAACCTTAGTGTTGACCAAGCCGATGGTCGAATCTGAAGCATAAATGGTTCAAGGGCTCCACGCAAAAGCTATCGCGGCTTCGGCTTAACACATTGTCATGCTGTTTAACGCTCGATCCCATTGTTTATTTCCCTTCAGCCGTTAGTTCTTCAGCTGTCTTGCCGCCGAATCTGCGAAGGTGTTCGGCGGTTTTAATTCGATCTTCATGGGTCGCAACATCCAAAGGCGTCTGGCCCGCATCGTTGATCACATTCAAATTTGCTCCGCTGGAGAGAAGCAAGTCGCAAATTTCCGACGCCTTGCCCTCGTCGAAGCTGCCGGCGACCAGATGCAAGGGGGTTTGCCCAGAATTATCCTTCGTACTTAGCTCCGCGTCTTTGCCAATCAGCAGTTTGACCAAATTCAGATACATTTCCCAAGTCTGGGAGGCGTTGGCCGCATTCCTTGCCGCCGCGAATAACAAGGTTCTTCCTTCATGGTCCTGCGCATTAACATTTGCCCCTGCGTTAATCAGGATTTCCGCTGTTTCCTTGTAACTTGCCAAATGCAATGGGGTAGTCTGAATATCGTCGACAGCATTCACATCGGCCCCGTTGGCGATGAGCAGTTCAACCATGTCCCTGTGGCTGCCTTTAAAGTCCTCGTTTACCGCCCAATGCAGCGGAGTGCAGCCCGGTTCGTCCTGCGAATTGACATTACCGCCGTCATCCAGGAATTTTTTGACGTCCTCGATATTGCCGGCGCGGACATCGTCAAACATCGCCTGCTCAACGGGTCCGGTATAAATTGAATCCACGTGGCACCCAAGCAACAGGACTGCCGCGAGTGTTGTAGTGAGTGAGTGTTTCATTTCAATTTATTACCATCTAATTGGATCGCGATTTGATCTGGCAGAAACACGCTTCAATTCTCTCCGATGCAGTACAAATAACGATTCATGCGCAGGAACAATCGATTGTTGCTAATCGCCGGGCTCGAATTCACATCGCGCTGGTCTTCCAACACGTTCCGGGCTATTAGTTCATATTCCGGCTTCGCAGCAAGCACCATTGTTCCTCCCCAGCGTGAAAGGTAGTAGAGCTTGTCGTCGCCTATGACCGGTGACGCATACACCCCGCCAGCGCGGGGGAGACGGTTCTCATAAACGACATCACCAGTTGAGGCATTCAGGCAGTACGCAATGCCACTGACATCGTGCGCAAAATAAAGGTGCCCCTCGTGATAGACGGGAGATGATACGTTCGACCCCTTCCTGGTCGTCCACAGTACATGCGTGTCGGTAACGTCGCCGCGGCCACCGGCACGCACGGCTTTCGCTGCCTCTGCGCCCTTTCCCGAGAGGCAGTACACAATCCCCTCGTGTGCCACGAGGCTTGGTACGATGTACCAGCGATGCCCGTCACATGACCACAACTCTTGTCCTGACGCCGGGTCAAAGGCAAGGATCTTGCCCGAGATCGCCACGACGAGTTCGGTCTTGCCATTTGGGAGAGTTACCAGAAGCGGCGTGTTCCATGACTCCTTGAGTTCTCCCGCTCGCCATACTTCTTCCCCTGTTTTCCTGTCGAGGGCGACAAGCTGTCCACACTCTACGAAAGCGTTCACAATTACCAGGTTTTGATACAGGATTGGTGAGGACGCGGAACCCCAGCCGTGCGTTTCCTTTCCGACACTGGTTTGCCAAAGCAGGTTTCCCGAATGGTCAAGCGCCACGACTCCGGACTTGCCAAAAAAGCAATAGACCCCTTCGTCATCCACAGCAGGTGTGCTGGATGTGTAACTGCGAAATCGTGGCGTATCGATTTCGGGCAGGACCGTTTCTGCATCCCATGTCCATAGTGAATCGCCGCTTTCGGCATCAAGACACAAGACATGCCGCTTGAGATCGTTGATATCGCCCAGGTTATCTGGATCGACGGCATATCCTGTTTGACAGGTGAGAAAAACCCGGTTCTTGAAGACAACGGGACTCGATGTTCCAGTGCCCGGTAACTCGGTCTTCCAGACGATGTTCCTGGTGTCGCTCCAGTCAGACGGCAAAGACGACGCCTGGCCGATCCCCAGTCCGCCGGGTCCTCGGAACTGTGCCCAATCGTCTGCACCGACCACAACAGCAGCCGACAAGATGAGACTGATCGCACCACATCGAATAGAGACGGTGCACAATCGTGAACTCTTCATGGCGATGACCCTGTTTGCCTGGATTTGATCATATGCCGCGGGCACGCTGAGATACCTGCGAGCACTATTATATTTTCAATCATGAATCTGTCTTGACGTCGAAGCTGCCGAACGCCCCCGTTCACAAGGCGGCGAGAGTAGACTTTGTGTTTGGAAAACGCTGGCCACCGCCGCTCCGGTGCACGCGTTGGTTGGCTCAGCACATTTATACCTCAACCCAAGGCAAATCCTGGACGGTTGGAAAACGCTCTTGCATCCCCCAAACCACTTTTGGATGGCTGAAGCAGGCCCTCACGTCGACTTCCGTAAGTTCTGTATCACCGAGACCATTGCGCACAAAAAACGCGTTGTATCCGTAGCGGTTGACAGCGACGAGACGATATCCCTTTTTACGGCCCAGCTTCACGAAGGCAGAAAGAGACGCTCCCGCGAAGTTCGGCATGCCATCCGTCTGCGGGTAGTCCCGAAATGAAAAATCATCGGCGTAAGGGACCGTCCATGCTCGGTCGGGACCCAAGATATCCTGGTACTCGACGACGACAACGCGCGGCGATACGACATCGATCGCTTCCCAAATCCAGTAGTCGACACCGTCGAGATCCATCGACAGAAGATCGATCTCACCGGAAAAACTATTCTTCGAGAGAATGTCGTTAACCGAGTCCCGCGTGATCCATGCACACACAAACTGCGGCGGGTACACATGGGTGTGCCTTGACCTGGAAAAATAACGAATGCCCGTCGCGACATTCCCTTTGTCACCATCAACGAGCAGGCCATGCCATCCATGATTGAGGATCAGATTCGCGGTGTTGCATTCGATTCCATTTCCTGCACAAATCTCGACCGATAATTTTCGGACAACACCAATGATCGAGAATATGAAGAGTAATATCCCATCCTCGTCAGTTTGGGAGTGGCATTTGAAACCGATCTCGCCAAACCGGGGCAAGTTGTTCTCCCTGGCGAGTTTCCGGTATGTCAACATGAGCTGAATCTGCGTCGCGGCGTCGGGGCCTTGTGGCACCCATTGAATCCGTTCAAGAACAGGCGTCGCGAGAAAATCCCGAACGCGTTTCGCGAATGTCTTTGTTAAAGCAAGCAACGGCTACTCCTAATGCGTGACCTGACGACCGAGCTGACCAGGTCGCCGCCAATCAGCCTTTCCAGTTGATCCCGACCAGTTCGGCGACTCTGGTCCAGCGATTTGTTAGCTGCCAAGCGCATGTTGGACGCGCTCGATTGCATCCTGGACTGCGTCGAAGCCGCCCGCCAGGGACCGCTGGTAACAACGAAGAGCCTCATTGAGATCTTTATCGATCCCGTTACCGAACTCCAAGCAATCGCCAAGTTCCGCCAGGCATCCGGGATCACCAAGATCGGCGCCACAGCGGTACCAGTTGACCGCCTCTTCAAGGTCAGCGGTAACGCCGTATCCTTCCGTGTAACATTCAGTGGTGTGAAGTCATCCGCCATAAGTTGATGAGAACCAAGGTCGGGATTCACACCATTCCATCAACCCCGGGAACTGTGCCAACAGATCACCCTGCAATCCCGATAGTCCGGCATTCTGCGCGACACACAAATCGAAATCGCAAGTCGCTGTGTTGTAATCTGATTCGTCCCCATCGTCGACATTGTACCGAAGCAACCAATCAAATGATGGTGGATGCACGGCGATCCGTACGGAAAAATCTTCATCCCGAGAGTCGAACAGCTTGCGATTATTGAGAAGAGCGGCCGTCAGGCAATCCCAGTCAATGGGAATTGATTCGACGACATATCCGTCATGCTCATGCCAGTCGCGAAAGCTGCGAATAGTTGAACGCGTGATTTGAGCCACGTGATTGCGAATTTCAGGAGTTGCCGGAGTTGTGAAAGGGTTAGATCGTCTGCATTGTGGATACACGCACCATCAAATGGAGCCAGGGATTGCTCAAGTCGCTGTTGAAGCTCAGGAGTCATTCATGCCTGACAAAGAATCCATGTAAGTCCAGAGTTTGGGGCGGGTTAGCAGTAGCCAGAGTTTGTATTCATAAACTGGTGACCAGCCGTGGTCGTGTGTGTACAGCGAAGGGA
>CAMYKF010000727.1:0-6118 GCA_947258905.1 uncultured Pirellulaceae bacterium
GCGGTTTTCCGACGATGGCGGTCAGCTGCTGGGATGTGACTACAACGGTAATGTCATGCTGTGGAACGCCGCCGATCACAAAAAAATCTGGCGCAAAAAGGAACTCTCGGGTGACATTGTCTGGGGTCACTTCATCGATGACGAAACGATCGTGGTCGTGGACACCGATGATGCGTTCTATTTGCTGAACCGCGATAACGGGCAGGCCACCAAAAAAGACATCAAACTGCCTGCCGCGGCCGGGTTCGTATTGTCGCCGGACAAAAAGGTGGCTTGGTGCGGCGGCAATAACGTGTTGTGCGGCTGGGACCTGGAAACCGCCGACCGGGTCTTTCCATCGGACGAAGGCATGCAACTGGCCGAGGGCCTGGACCATGCGAGTCTGCTGGGCGGCCGCCTGTTTACCACATCCGGACAGCCGACGGTCACCGTACGCGATCTTGATACCGGCCAGGTCGTTTACGAAATCGATCCATCCAGGCATCAGGAAACAACGTGGTCTCCGCTGCACTTGCTGCCGTCAGCCGATGGCATGATCGTCCACTCCACCGGCGGTTTTCTGGTGGTTGAACCCCGATCGGGCGAAGTGCTGCATAGCCGGGAACAAACCAATCAGGGACTGTTCAGCGCCACACAGCCCCACATGTTTGCGTATGTGGAAGAAGACAATCGCAGCGTGCGGCTGCATGACGTGCTGGGCAAACGAAAATCGCGTTTGCTGCGACTTCAGCAGGATGCCAACGGTTTCAGCAAACTGGCCATGCTCGATGAACAGTTTCTGGCGCTAACCAACAATGATTACCCGCGGGAACTGCAAATCTGGTCGCTGCCGGAAAACCGCATCGTCGATCGTTATCTGTCGGAGGACTACTTCGAAATGTCAGGGGCTGCCGGTGCCATGATCGCCGGCGTCAATAACGAGCAGCGGCTGGTTGTGTTCGCCTCGCCGCAACTGGACGATCAGCCGCTGGACCCGCGACGGTTTCAGGAACTGATGGAGCAACTTGATTCGCCCGAATACCGGGTGCGCAACCAGGCGACCCGGCAATTGATGCAGGGCGGCACCGCAGTCGTGGCACAGCTGGAGGCGGTGCGACCGACAACCGCCGAGGCGCGGATGCGCATCGAAAGGATCCGCGGTCGCGTCAACGCATCGCGACTTCCCAACCTGGATCGTGCACTGGACGGCGATCCGCGTCTGGCCAGCAACGTCGAAGTCGCCTGCGTCGATCCCGACGGGCGGTATGTGCTGGCCGCCAAACGCAAGGGCTGGCGATCCGAGCTGCTCCTGTGCCGCGTGGTGGATGAAGAACGATATGAAATCGCCGGAAGCGGAGATCTGCGCTCCCGCGCCAATTTGATCGAACCTGCCTGGCAGCAACCCGACACCTTTGTGGTTGGCTATGCCGATGGAACCATGGATGTCATCCAGGTAGATGTTCCCGGTGCCCGGCTGCGTTGACTCGATTCAGCTGCGCGAGATCGATCGCTCAACCCTGGTAGATGCACGAACCCCAGGTCAGGCCCGCACCGAATCCGCACATCAGAATGCGACTATCAAGAGTCGCCACGCCATCCTTGATGGCTTCGTCCAGCAACAACGGAATGCTGGCCGCCGACGTGTTGCCGTAATTCTGCAGATTCACATACACTTTTTCCTGCGCAATATTCACGTCCTGCAGAGCCGCGTCGATGATGCGCAAGTTGGCCTGGTGCAACAGTAACAGGTCGATGTCGTCGATCGACAGGTTCGCCATCTCAAGCACTTCCTTGATGGCTTGCGGAATAATTCGCACTGCCCATTTAAAGACCGGCTTGCCGTTCATCTTCAAAAACTGCTGACGCTCACGCAACACCTGTTCGGAGGCCGGCATGCGGGAACCGGACCCCGGAACGGTGATCAGATTTCCCAGATCGCCGGCCGTCCCCAGCCGCCACGACAGAATACCCGGCCCCGAATTCTCGGTTGCCTGCGGATCGGCAGTCACCAAAACGGCACCGGCAGCATCGCCAAACAACGGATACGTCTTGACGTCCTGCGGATCGATCACGCGTGACATGGCATCGGCGCCAATCACCAGGATGTTGCGAAACGAACCGGTCTTGATGAACTGGCTGGCTACCATCAGGCCGTAAGTAAAACCCGAGCAAGCGGCGTTCAAATCCATGCCAACGGCCTTGCATTTAAGCATGTCCTGAACCAAAGCCGAGGTCGACGGAGTGAAATGGTCCGGAGTCATCGTGGCCACAATAATCAGGTCGAGATCGTCGGCCGAAACGCCCGCTCGCTTGAGACAGTCCCGGGCTGCCAGAAAGGCGATGTCGCTGGTCGCCTGATCCGGCGCGCAATGACGACGCTCCAGAATCCCGGTCCGCTGCACAATCCATTCTTCATCGCAACCGAGCTCGGTCAGATCGCTGTTTCGCACGACTCGCTCGGGAACATAGGATCCCGCGGCCACGATCCGGATTCCCCGCAAGCAGTTGGTAGGTGGCTTTGGCTCAGGAATCGTCTTGCCTTGAGTACTAACAATGGACGCCATAAAAGGGCTGCTTTTCCTGTCTGTGTCGCAAACGAAGTTGCAGGAACCAGGTTACCTCCTGACGGCGGATGCTGGGCACCTGATGAGCCAAGTTTCGGGACATTTCCGGCCCCGGTCAAGGTTGTATAGGTCTGCGAAAACGTTGTTTGAGAGTAATCATCCCGATGAACAGGAACAACCGTTATCGCTTGTCGGCCGGCTCCCGGGGCCAATGCGCAGATGCTGCCAGTCGATCGTATATTGAAATCGCTTGAATGCTTGACCGTCATACAATCCTGTGCAGACTCTGGCCAACGGTGTGGCTAACGTTTGAACAGCCCAAACGGCCCGCAATTGGCAAGCTCAAACCCTGCGTAAAGATGCGAATAACGTGGCAGAAACGCGTCTAGGGCGAGGTTTCGTCCATTTTCGCTACCTCACCCCCAGATGGGGGTGTCGGTCCGTTTCATATGCGTTAAATTGGCGTGTCATTGAGATAACTGGCCCACAACAACGCCATTCATCGAAAGAGCATAACATGAGCCTGTTGGCAATTCTGTATCATCTTGTTCCAGAGTCCCCCATTTTGGTGGCTGCCAACCGGGAAGAAAGTTTCGATCGGGTTTGCCCAACGCCCAGTATTCAATCAGGCAAGCCACGTATTCTGGCCAGCATCGATCAGCAAACCAGCGGCACTTATCTGGGTGTCAATCAATCCGGGATGTTTTGCGGATTAACGACGCGTCGCAAGCTGTATGTGCCGCCATCACCCAAGTCACGTGGCAGCCTGTGTCGCGAGATGCTCAAAACCGGTTCAGCCCGGCAGGCCGTTGACTTGGCTCTCGAGGAGCTGCACAGCAATCAATATGATGGCGCCAACTTTGTCGTTGCCGACTCCGAGAGCGGTTGGGTTGTCCACGCCGGCAACGATGTCAATGTGGTGAAATTGCGGGAAGGCCTCAGCATTGTCGGCAACATGGATGTCGACGATCCGATGGACGAACGGTCCTCGATGGCTCGTCGTCTGCTGACTCTGCAGATGCTGGATTCGCCGGTGAAATTCCTGGCGGTGGCCAGCAAGGTGTTTGCCCGGGCTCCGCTGGGGGCGGGACGTCCGAGCATGGTGATTCGCCAGCCGAATTTCGGCACCGTCAGTTCCACGTTGATCTCGCTGGGCAAGAAGCCCCGCGACGCCATCTATCAGTACTGCAATGGTTCGCCCGACCAGGCCAAGTTCGAGGATTACTCGCCATTATTGCGTGACATTCTCAGCCGGGGCTTGCGCGAGTCCCGCACGCGTGCCAGCGCCTGATCAAACTGACTCTGCTCACCAAAAAAAGCGGCCCCAAAATCGGGTCGCTTTTTTTGTTCCTCATCCTCTTCCTCGTCGTCGTCGTAATCGTAATCGAGGGCGCTAAAACTCCCGACCCTCAAGCTATGCCTGCGGCGTTACCGCCAGCAAGTGATGTGAGTCCTGCCACCGCGTGAACTGGATGGCCAGCGGTTTCGAGCCTGACAACTCGCGAAGCGGCGTGCATGTTTCGGTGGTATTCATGCCGCAATGATAGAGGCTGGCGATCCGCGATCGCGGTCACAATCGATGCGGCGTTGTGATCAGGCGGCTCTTGTCGACTTTTTCGGACTGGCTTTGGCTCGTCTTTTCAGACTAACCTTTTTCGCGACGGCGGATTTTTTGCGGGTGGCAGGCGCAAACCGGTACTGCAGGCTGTTGCCGGATTTGCCGCACTGTTTAACGGTGCCGGTCTTGCGCAGGACGTAGGCAATTCGCTGCGCTACCCAGCGATCAATGCCCATGGCGTCGGCAATCTCCCGCGTGCCAAATGTTTTGGGCAAGCTGCCCGGCAACAACGCACGCAAGTCGCCACGCGTGCGATAAACGTCCTCGCTAACGACACTCAACAACTGCTGGTCCTGCACCTTGAACTGGCCGCGGCGGCGGTTACGGCGGCGGAACGGATACCGTGTTTCCTCAATTTCGATCAAGGGTATCCGCAATGTCAAACGGCGATGCGGAAAGACGGATGTGAAATACAAAAGCTCGTGAAACACGTCCAGCCGGTCGCACCGTTTGGGACTCCAGCGGCGACTCAGTTCCGCTCCATCCTCGCCTTCCAGTTTGACGAGCCGCCGCCGCGCAATCAGCGGCTTGATGACTTCCACATCATGTTGCTTCAGCAGGTCACGGGTCTTGTCACGAATCGATGACAAACCGCTGTGCTGCACCTCGATCAATCGCTGGCCGTCAACAATGTCGATGCGATAGCGGCCCACGGTCACTTCGATTTCCGCCTGCGGACCGGCGTAGTGTTCCTTGAGTTGTCGGTGCAGCGTGGTTTCCATGGTGGGTGGATTGTGCTTGCCTGTTGGCGGCCGAAAGCATACCTGAACCGTTGGAAATTACACGAAACGACCCATCGGGTCTTGAGCAATCTGACCTGGCCCGGCCGGATGTTTCCATCACCCGGGGTTTTGACTACGCTGGGTGGATTGCCAGCAAGCTTTTTTGGCGAACTTCCTGCCTGATTCCCAACATTTTTCGTCTCTGGCCGAACTTCGTTCGTAAACTGGCGGACGGAATGGGGGTGCTTTTTTTCGCGCCCATTGGCATGTCTTTCCGGAGTCCTCGATGAATTACCTGATACGTCGTTCCACGCTGTTTTCGCTCGCTTTGTTGATGGCGGCCACCAACGTCCTGGCTCAGGATGCCGCGGTGCAAAGTCCTGCGGCCGACCCGGCCAGCAGCTTCGATCTGTCCGTCCAGCTGGAGTCATTCGACCAGGTGTGGGACACGATCCATGAGACGCATTGGGACAAGGAGATGCTTGAAAACAAATGGCATGCCGCCCGCGATGAGTACCGCCCTCGGGTCGAACAAGCCGAATCGATCGACGACGTACGCAAGGCGCTGGGCGAGATGCTCGGCTCGCTGGAACAGTCCCACTTTGGCATCATCCCCCGGGACGAGTATGACGAGGTGGAGGAAGAGCAGGGCGGTGGTGGCGAAGGAACTTGTGGGCTGGAGATTCGCCTGATTGACGACCAACTGGTCGTGACGCGGGTGTTTGCCGGTTTGCCGGCCGAAGCTGCCGGCGTTCAGCCGGGCTGGATCGTGACGAAGATCGGAAAACGCGAAGCGGAAAAGATCCTCGAGCGCGCCGGTCGCATGGCCGAGCACGCCGTGATGCGAACCGACACCGTCGTGGGATTGCGTACCGATGCCAGAACGTCGGGAGAGATCGGCGATGACCTGACCATCGAATTTCTCGATCACGATGACCAGACGCAATCCATCACCATGACATTGGTTCGCGGGCCGGGCCAGTTGGAACGGCTGGGCAATCTGCCGGCCTTTACGGTCGACGTCAAAAGCTACGAGCTGCCGGGCGAAATCGGATATTTCAGCTTCAATGCCTTTATCGGTGGCCCGCGAATCATTCGCGAATACAACGCAGCCATTCAGCAATATCGCGACAAGACCGGACTGATCATCGATTTGCGTGGCAATCGCGGCGGACTGGTTATTCTGGTGATGGGCATGTGCGGCTGGCTGGTCGACGACAAATCGCCTATCGGCA
>CAMYKF010000727.1:6124-14715 GCA_947258905.1 uncultured Pirellulaceae bacterium
GCTGAATCTGGCGCTCAACCCGCGCAAACCCCGTTTCGACCAGCCGGTGGCCGTACTGATCGACGAGTGTTCCATTTCGGCCGCCGAGATCATGTCCGGCGGGCTGAAGGATTTGGGCGCTGCCCGCGTGTTTGGAAAAACCACAGCCGGGCTGGCCTTGCCGTCGATCGTCACGCGGCTGCCCAATGGCGATGGATTCCAGTATGCCCTGGCGTCCTATGTATCGGCGTCCGGCGAGGAGCTGGAGGGCAAGGGGGTGGTGCCCGATGAAGCGGTGCCGTTGACTCGCAGGATGTTGATCGACACGCCCGACCCCGTGTTGTCGGCAGCCAAAAAATGGATACTGGAACAAAACGAAACCCGTAACAACGATTCTGATGAATGAGGTTCAGATGAAAACCAGAAAGTTGAATTGCCTGACCGCTGCCCTGGCAGCCCTGTTGCTGATCCCCGGCGCCATGGTCTGTGCCCAGGACACGGCGGTGCAGGAACCCGCCACTGACATCGATTACAAAACTGTGCTTCAGCAGTACCATGAAGCCACGGGTGGCGTAATGGCTCACAAGGGCCTCGAATCAGTGCAGGCCACCGGCACCATTTCAATTCCCGAAGCCGGTATTGAAGGCACCATGAGCACGTCGCAGACTAAAGACAAGGTCCTCTTAAAAATGGAGATGGCCGGCATCGGCAGCCAGACGGCGGGCTACGATGGCGAAACGGCCTGGCAAAATTCGGAGATGACTGGCCCGCAGCTCATTGAAGGCGATCAGAAAACCCAGTTGGTCCGGCAATATGACCTCACTCCCTTCATCGATGTCGAGGAAAAATACGATTCAATCGAAGTGGAAGGCAAGGAAGAGTTCAATGGCGAGGAATGTTATGTGCTGGTATTCAACAACGAGGGTTCCGATCCCGTTTATCAGTACTTTTCCGTTGAATCCAGTCTGCACGTGGGCACGCGCATGACCCAGATCACCGAAATGGGTCCCATGGAAATCGTCTCCAAGATGGGCGATTACAAGGAAGTCGCCGGCGTGCAAATGCCGCATTCCACAACTCTCGAATTGCCCAACGGCATGTCGATGGTGACCAACCTCGAGGAGGTGAAGGGCAACATCGAGATCGCCGATTCCGAGTTTGCCCTGCCCGATGATATCAAGGCACTGAAGTAGGGATTGTCAGCACCATCAGAAATATCAGGCGAATTGCCCCGTGGCGATTCGCCTTTTTTTGTTCGGCTGACAATTCACAAACCCCGGCTCATGATTCACAATTTCGAAATCGTCCTTCTGTTGCAAATGATCGCACGACATGACCCAAGGCGAAGTCGAATTCAAACCGCTGCTTGGCCTGTTTAGCGCAACGTGCATCGTTATTGGCGCAATTATCGGCATCGGTATCTTTTTCACGCCCAAAACCGTGGCGCTGGTGAGCGGCAGCGTCCATCTGGCAATGCTGACCTGGTTCATCGGAGGCATCATCGCCATGTGCGGCGCACTGACGTTTGCCGAACTGGGCAGCCGCTATACACGCAATGGTGGACAGTACGAAGTCTTACGCGACGCCTATGCACCGCCGATCGGGTTCGCCTACGTGTTTTGCAATGCCACGATCATCCAGGCCGGGGCGATCGCCATCATCGGATATTACACGGCACTGTACTTTGGCGTGCTCTTGCGCGGCAGCGAACTTGGGGACTCCAGCAACTTTCTGATTGCCGCGATCATGATCGTGGGCCTGACGATCGCCAACGCCGCTGGCGTCCGCTGGGGTTCGGGGATCCAGAACGTCACCGTCGTGGCCAAGGTGTTTACACTGCTAACCATCACCGTGGTGGCTTTGTTTGCGCCTCAGCCGGGCAGCCTGGCTTTGAATCCCGAAGCCACCGATGCCATGGAACTGATCGAAGGGAAATCCGCCTGGGCGCTGGTGTTCGCGGGACTGGTGCCTGTGTTCTTTTCCTTTGGCGGCTGGCAACATGCACTGTGGATTGGCGGTGAAGTCAAACAAGCCCGACGCAACATTCCCCTGGCGATCGTCGGCGGAGTGCTGATTGTCACACTGGTCTATTTGGCCGTGAACTGGGCCTATTTTCGTCTGCTCGGATTGCCCGGTGTGCTCAATGCCGAGGCGCTGACAGCCGACGCGGTGGGCATCATGTGGCCCGAGGTGGGCAAGCAACTGGTGGCCGGCGCGATCGCCGTTTCCGGCTTTGGAGTACTCAATGCCCAATTGCTGAGCGGTCCGCGGCTGGTTGCCGGAATGGCCCGTGACGGCAAGTTCTTTGAGCCTTTTGCACACGTCCATGCAACCACGGGCACACCGCTGGCCGCCATCGCGTTGCTGGGTGGACTGGGCCTGCTGATTCTGCTGGTTGCCGGCAGTCCCAAACGTATCGATCAGCTGCTCAATGGCGTCGTGCTGGTCGATTCGGTGTTCTTCCTGCTCACTGGCCTGGCTCTGTTTATCCTGCGGCGTCGCCCGGACAGGGACAAGGAGTATACAGCCTTTCGCGTACCGCTGGTGATTCCCGGTTTGTTCGTGCTGGGCGAAGTGCTGGTGTTGTCCGGCGCGTTCCTCAATGAAACCTATCGCAGCGGCGCGTACATTGGCGTGATCTGGATCATCGCCGCGTTGATTTGTTACGCCATCTTCTTTCGCAGCAAATCCTGACGATCGTCGGCGCTGGCAACCGCAGCGTTTTGTTCAGGCAATCCGCCATACACCGCTGCCAGTACCAGTGCGAGCAATCCGCGATGCAGGGGGTGCAACATGAGTCGTTGGACGGCAGGTTGGCCGTGTTTTGCCGAGTTATTCAGCCAATTGCAGAGTGCCAAAGGTGCCAGCACCCGGTCGTGTCGTGCCGGTCACCTGGACCTTGCCAACCTGGTCGAGTTTAACGGGCATGTCGGTGGTAACAAGCCTGCCAGTTTTACGTGACTGATCGTGCCGTTTGTGCCGAAACCACCGATGAAGCAGGCCTAAAAGAAATCAAAACTGCCAAAAGCGGAAACGCTTACCTGGGGGGAAAAATGAAACGAATCAGTACATTGGCAATCTTGCTCACGATTGCCTGGTCAGGCAGCCTGGTTGCCCAGCAAACACCCGCGGTCAACTGCGTCGCCCAGCAACCTGTAGTAACCCCGCCGGGTGTCCAGCAACCGGTCGGCCAACCACCTGCAGTACCCCCGCCGGATGTCCAGCAACCGACCCTTGCCGGACAACCCACTCCGGCTCAACCCCAGGCAGCTCAATCGGCCGCCACACAACCCTGCTACTCCTGGAACGGTTGCGATTCGCGACCCCCCGCCAGCGCTTGTGGCAACGGTGCCTCTGGTGGTTGCGACAGCTCGTACGCCAGCCCGTGTGCCAATGGTTGCGGCTGTGATGGTGGTTGCGGCGGGACATGCGGTGGTGGCTGCGATAGTGGTTACGGCGGAGCATGTGGTGCCGGATGTGATGGCGGCTGCAGCAGCGCATGCGGCGGTGGCTGTCCCGGAGCTGGTTGCCTGGGCCATTGCGGCAGTGGCTGCGGAAACAAAAACGTTTATCAGTCTTGCGGAATCGACAACGGTTGTGGTTGTGGTTCGGCCGGTTGTTGTGGCTCGGCTGGTTGCCTGGGTGGAGCATTTGGCGGCTGCGGCACGGGCGAAAGTCTTCTGTGCGGCACGACGGTGCTGCTGGGATTCGAAGGCTGGAAGAATCGAGCCGACGACGATGACGGAAACAACTTCGGTAGCCGCCTCGGGTTCAATTTCGGCCGCGACGTGACCCGTCAGGTCGGCATCCAGTTTGGTATGAACTGGGGTGCATATGACTGGTCCGGACGCGAAGACTTCAATACCACGGCTGTCGAAAATCATGTTTACTCGAGCCTGGGCATCTATCGCCGCAGCAACATGGATTGCTGTGATCGACTGAGTTTCGGACTGGTTTACGATTATTTGCTGGCCCGCAATTACTCCGAAGATGGTAACGATCATCTGGATTTGCACCAGGCACGCATGCTGGCGGGCTATGCACTGGACGCCCGCAATGAAGTTGGATTCTGGGGAACCTTTGGTATTGCGGATGAGGTCATCATCGATGGCTCCAACCCCGGCGGCATCACCACGATTCGTCTGGTGGATCAATACAACGCCTACTGGCGTGCCCACTGGCGCTCTGGCGGGGAAACGATGCTGTTTGCCGGGATGCCGCAACGCGGTAACGATCTGGGCAACTTTATCCTTGGTTTCAACATGACCGCGCCGCTGAATGATCGCGTGGCGGTGGTCGGCAACTGGCACTACATCAAGGAGAGTGGTGAAGGCAATTCGCCGGGGAACATTGACGAGTTTGCCCAGGATTCGTGGGACGTGTTTGTCGGGTTCCAGTTTTATCCCGGCAATACGGCGGCTCGTCGCAATATTTCCGGCAATCGCCACTTGCCGATGCTGCCGGTCGCATCCTACGGCTCGATGACTTTCCAGCCCGCAGCGACAGCGGACTTCTAGAGGGTTGCCGCCATCCGTTGTTTTTTCAAGACAGGCGTCGCCGGGTTTTCGGCGACGCTTTTATTGTGGCAGCGCGTAACACGGTCATTCGACCTGCAACGTTGGACGGTAGCGGTGGCTTCCAGCGCTTCCAGCCGCCGTTATCCTCTGGTGTTGACAACGGCGGCTGGAAGCCACCGCTACATAGGACTCTTAATTCTTCTCAACCAGCCATATGTTGCGGTAACGCACCTGGCTGCCGTGGTCCTGCAGGTAAAGGAATCCCGGTTCGGGAGATTCCTTCAGCGGCGCGGCTGTCGTGGCATTGGGAACCTCCACGTCGTCGTGGATCAGCACGCCGTTGTGGTACACGGTCATGCGGGCGCTGGCGGTTTTCTCACCTGCCTCATTCCAGCGGGCGGCCGTGAAATCGATGTCATAGGTTTGCCAGGTTTCGGGCGGAAAGCACATGTTGACGTCCGGTTTTTTGACGCTGTAGATGCCGCCGCACTCGTTGTGCTCGCCGCTCAGGCCAAACGAATCCAGCATCTGGACTTCGTAACGACCTTGCAGGTAAAGGCCGCTGTTGCCGCGGGCCTGGCCAGATTTCTCCGGTTCAAACGGCAACTTGAATTCGATATGCAAAAGGCAATCGCCAAAATTCTCGTGCGTGCGAATTCCTTGTCTCAACAGACCATCTACCATCGGATCATTTGAACCGCCGGTGAACTGGCTGCCATCGGTTCCATCGAACAACACGGTCGCTCCATCGGGCGGTTGTTTGTCCAGCGTGTCGCTTTGGCGCTGCGCACGCGGCAGCGTTCCCATCGCCAGCGGCGCACCTCCGTCGTCCTCACCCCACAGTTGCATGACGCCATCGGCCAGCACGAGTTTGCTGCCCTCGTCTTCAAACACAATTTGATCATCCACCGGCGTGGATTCCATCGAAGGGGATTGGTCCTGGTTCCACCCGTCACCCGGCAAGCCGCCGAAATACACGATTGCGCGAAAGCGTTCCTCTGGCAATGCGATGACCTGCACGCCGAATCGTCCTGCGTTTTCACCGTCGATGCGGATTTCGCCCGAGTATTCGCCCTGCCACTGCAAAGCCTGGCTCTGCGTAGCATTCGTTGCCGCTTCCTGGGCCAGGCAGTGGTGTGGCAGTCCCAACGCGGCCAGGCAGAGCATGGTAAAGATTGGTCGCCACATCATTGGGCCCCCTTGTCGATGACAATCGTAGTCGCAGTTCCGTTTTGTCGTGCCGGCGATCCTGTCGTCAAATCTGCGGAATCTCGTAACCCTCGCGTGGCGTACGCGATGCCATGGCCGCTGCCTGCTCGTCGCCCGTGATTTGTTCCTTAACCGGATCCCAGCGGATGACGCGATTCAGTCGCGCGGCGATTGCAGCCAGATGGCAGGTACTCATCGCTTGCACATGCGAGTAGACATCGGACACGGGTAGACCGCCTTCGGCGATGCAGCGATAGAAGTTGGCCTTGTGTCCTTCATGCGGTTTACCCTTGTACAACGCTACCACATCTTCATCCGTATACTGGCCCTCATCCCAGTTCTCCTCGATGGGCAAACCGGTAAGTCGTTCCCGGTTAACGAAGATGCGGCCTTTGGTCCCCTCGAACTTCACGCCATTGTCGCCGCGGCTGGTCACGTGCATTTCAATGCCGTTTTCAAAGCGGCAGATAATATTGAAGTCATGCGATGAGTTATAGCAGTCGTCGACAACGGGATAACCGTCTTTGAATTCGACGGGGTGCTGGGCGTCGGTCCCGTCGATTTCCACCGGACCCTGGCCCTCGTCGTCCTGGCCGATGGCCCAGGTAGCGATGTCCACATGGTGGGCGCCCCAGTCGGTAAACTTGCCGCCCGAGTATTCATACCACCAGCGGAACTGGTAATGGCAACGCTTCTCGCGATAGTCGACCAGGGGCGCCTGACCCAGCCACTTTTCCCAATCCAGTTGCCAGGGCACGTCGGCGACATCAAACGGTCCGCCCGTAGGACTGCCGTTGATGCCGACGGTGATCTTGCGAATATCGCCCAGCAACCCTTTTTGCACCATGTTGACTGCCCGCAAAAACAGGTCGCGGTTACTGCGTTGCTGGGTGCCGATAAAGAACACCTGATCGGGACAGGCACGACAGGCGTTACGGATCAGGCCGTTTTCTTCCAGCGTCAGCGTCAACGGCTTTTGGCAAAACACGTGCTTGCCCGCTTGCAGGGCCTCGACGGCGATTTTCACATGCCAGTGATCAGGCGTAACAATGCTCACGACATCGATGTCATTGCGATCCAGGACGCGTCGATAATCGTCATAGATCGCGGATTTGCCCTTGCCGATGTTTTCATCGTGATGGGCGCGTCGCATGTGCTGCCAATCGACATCGCAAACGGCCACGATATCTCCGAAATGGTTGTGGCCTCGCGCATCACCGGTTCCCATGCTGCCCACGCCGATGCACCCCACACGGGGGCGGTCATTGTGCGATTTGTTGGCAAATGCCGGCCGGGTCCAGGCAAAGGGAATGGCTGCAGCGGCCAGACCGGCCACCGAACTCGTTTGCAAAAAGCTCCGGCGGTCCTGGCCCGATGGGTTGGCAGAGTGGCCGGCGGCCGTACGCGGAGAGTGAGACATGGTTGGGCTCCATGGTTGAAAGGTTCGATTGCACCCATTCTCGTTGATGAAAACGTTAATACAATCCCCGGAGCCAGGCCGAAACAGCGACTGGAGTTGCAACGACTGTGGCAAGCACAGGCAAAACATTTGCTGCGAGCAAGTGGCCCACCTAAAATCGAAATATCACCCCTTCCAGCCCACCCTTTCGCCACGCGGTGAGTTTCCATGCATCAGCTACAACCACCTGAAACAGAAATCGCCAATTTGCTGCAGTTCGTCAGCGACAATGAGGCGTCGGACCTGCATCTCAAGGTCGGCCTGCCACCCTACGTGCGGATTGGCGGTCACCTGCGCAAGGTCGATTCGGCCCCCTTGCCCGATACGGAATACATCGAATCCATGATGTATGAGCTGATTCCCAAGCATCGACGCAAGGAATACAAGGAACGCGGTGGTGTCGATTTCGCCTTGCGGCTGGACAACCTCGACCGGTTTCGAGTCAATTTGTTCAAGTCCGGGGGGGAGATGCATGCTGCCCTGCGGCTGGTCAAGAACAAGATTCTGGACTTCAACGGCCTGCACTTGCCGGAAATCTATCGCGAACTGATTGCGCGAACGCACGTCGGTTTGATCCTTGTCAGCGGTGTGACCGGCAGCGGGAAAAGCTCGACGCTGGCCGCCATGATTGAGTACATCAACAAGACGCGCGGTCTGCACATCATCACCGTCGAGGATCCCGTGGAATTTACGTTCCGCCCCAATCATTCGATCATTTCCCAGCGTGAAGTCGGTATTGACGTGCCCAATTTCGCAGACGCCCTCCGTTATGTCGTGCGGCAGGATCCCGATTGCATACTGATTGGCGAATTGCGTGACAAGGAAACGATGCTGGCCGCCTTGCAAGCCGCCGAGACGGGCCACCTGGTGCTGGCTTCAATTCACAGCAGCGACGTGCAACAAACCTTTTCGCGGATTCTCGAGTTCTATCCTCGCGAAGACCATCCCTTTATCCGCTCGTCACTGGCGAACAGCCTCAGGGCAATTCTCAGCCAGCGTCTGCTGCCTGGACTGGAAACCAATTCGCGATTCCCGGCGACCGAAGTGCTGCTTGGCAATTCCCTGGTCAAGGAAAAGATCGTGCATGAGGAAGATGAGGACCTGCCCGCCATCCTGCACGCCTGCCACGAGGAAGGGATGCGTTCGTACACCTACTCGCTGTGCGAACTGGTCGAGAAGAACCTGATTGCCCGCCACGACGCCTTTGATTATGCACCTAACCGCGATGCCCTCGAAGCGATGCTCAAGGGGATTACGATCGGCGAAGGCCTGATCGGCCGGCTCCGCGGCTGACACTCGTGGCCGGTAAGGACTACTCTGCTGGACAAGCCGAGGATGTCCGGTGAATGGGTCGGCTAACCAACCTTCGTCCTCGTCTTTTTCTTCGTACTCGTCCTCAGCCACCTGCCAATGGAATTTCCATCGCC
>CAMYKF010000728.1 GCA_947258905.1 uncultured Pirellulaceae bacterium
AGGTTTACGTTTTGCCGCCAGGATTGCACCTTACCCCTCATCCGGCCTTTGGCCACCTTCTCCCCCAAGGGGAGAAGGCCGGGTCGCTGCACTGAAAACTCAAACCTGATATCTACAACCTGGACTCTACGGCAACGGTACGACTTTCAGGTCGTGGCTGTTGTCTTCGTTTTTGACAATCAACAGCGCATGATCCGGACCATAACGATCCAGCTGGACCGTGCCTTCCAGATCGCCAAGCGTGTCATAGGTCTGGCCTTCGGTGCCGCCGCGGGTCACCGGATCGGTGATCCCTTCAGGGCGAGTGATATCGGAGGTCGAGATTTTCATCATGCCCCGGGAACTGTTGGCCATCAGAATGAACTTCTCACCATCTTTCTTGTACACGAACATATCGAGGGGCCGGTTGCGGTTGCCCAGTTCGGCCACGGTGGTGCCGCGAATCTTGTCACCGGACGTGATTTCGGACAGCGGGAACCGGACCAGCGGCGTGCAGGTGTAGGCAGCCACGATGTACGGCTCATTGTCCAGAGTAATCCCGGCAAAGGTGCGGACCGGGGCATGCGTTTCCCAGGAACCGTGCGCTCCGTGATAGACTTCCAGCGCCGTGCCGGCGGTATCTTCGGCAAAGGGGTACGGGATGGCACGCAGGTTGGAGGCAAAGTCCTCGTTGGTCAGCCCGGCGACGACAATCTGGTTATCGATCAGCGAGATATCGGTAATGGACAACATGCGTTGCGGTCGACCGCGGCGGTCTTTGGCGTCTGCGGCGGGTGGATTGGGCAGTTCGGCGACAGCGTGCGGAATATCTTTCAGGTCCAGCGTGTCAATGGAGCCGTCGCTGGCCACGGTGGCAATCGCTGCGGTGGCATCCGGCCCCGTGCCGCGGGAGACCGACAGATATGAGACACCGCTAATCGGATTGACCGCCAGGTCGTTGATGACGATCTGGTCGGCGGCCGTTCCCAGCGCTGCAGCCAGCTTTTCATCAATGCCGGTAATTTCAAAAGGTGCAAACTCGCCGCTTTCCCGATCACCGGTATCCAGGGCAAACACACTGGCCGATTTGGGATCGCCCACAAACAACACGCCATCGGGACCGAAGGCCAGCGGACCGGCGTGGGCAACCGCCGCCTCACCGGTTGTCAATTTTTCCAGATGTTCCTGAGCGGTGACGCATTGAGACACAAGCAACAGGGCCAGGCAAACGGTGCCGCAGCGAATGGCAAAAGACATGACAGAACTCCTGACGACCAATGAGCAAATGAGACAGCGGATCCGGCCTATCAGGCTAACGCACGCCGGGCGGCTTGAACAGCATTTTTGCCCAGGTTTGAAGGTCAAAAGTCGAAAGTCGCAGGTCACAGGATTCGGCGAGTTAATTCACAATTCACGCGGTACTCGAAAACTTCTGCCTTGGACATTCCTGGTTCGACATTCTGCGGTTTCGGGCAGGGCAGGCGGCTGCAGATCGCAGGCTGGAGAAATCTGCCACGCAACCCCGACTTCAACTCAAACCTCAGCCTTAACATACCCTGGCCTTAACATGTGCTGACCGGGAGTTGATGTTAAGGTTGAGGGTAATGTTTCCATGACACGTGTCACAAGATCCACCATGAATCGTATCGCACCGCTTTCCATTTTGCTGTCGCTTGTAGTCTTTGCCGGCCTTTCGGCTGACGAGACGAAACCCAACATTATCTTCATTCTGGCTGACGATCTGGGCTACGGCGATGTGGGCTTCATGGGGCAAAGCCGTTTTGAGACGCCCTGTCTGGACCGCATGGCGCGGGAAGGTATCGTGTTTACGCAATTCTATTCCGGCAGCACGGTGTGCGCGCCGTCGCGGGCCTGCCTGTTGACCGGCCAGCACACGGGTCATGTCTTCCAGCGGTTCAATGGCGAAATCTGTTTTCGAGCCGATCCGCAAGACGTCACGATTGCAGCGTTGTTGCAACAGGCCGGTTACCACACCGCGATGATTGGAAAATCGGGTCTGGCCTGCCGCAGCAACGACGGCTTGTTGCCGCGCAACAAGGGCTTTGATTACTTTTATGGATTCCTTGGCCACCGGGCAGCACACCGCTACTACCCGAAAACGCTGTGGCAAAACGGCGAGCAGGTACGATTCGACAATAACTCGGGTAAACAGGGAGACGTTTACAGCGGCGAGGTGTTTCTCGAACAGTCGCTACGCTGGATCGAGGACCATCAGAAGTCTCCTTTCTTTCTGCACGTGTCGTTGCAACAACCGCATGCGGACCTGGCGGCTCCGGCCGGGTTCCGTGACCGGCATGTCGGTGCGTTCGACGAAACGCCTTTCCCGGATGGCGAGCACTACCGGGCCGAGTCGCATCCCAAAGCCACGTTTGTGGGCATGGTTCAGTACCTGGATCATTCGGTCGGCCACATTCTCGACAAGCTGGTGGAACTGGGCATCGACGACAACACCTACGTGTTCTTTTCCAGCGACAATGGCCCGCATTTCGAGGGCGGCGCGCACCCGGACCACTTTGATTCCAACGGGCCGCTGCGAGGAGGGAAACGTGATTTGTATGAAGGCGGTATTCGCGTGCCGTTTGTGGTGTGGGCACCAGGACGAATCACGGCTGGACATCGCTCGGATCATGCCGGGGCGTTTTGGGACTTTGTGCCGACGGCCTGCGAACTGGCAGGGATTGCCTCGCCCGAAAACACTGACGGCATCTCCCTCGTGCCCACGCTGCACGATTCGGGCTCGCAGCCGGCCCACGACCATTTGTATTGGGAATTCTATGAACAAGGCGGCAAGCAGGCAGTGCGTTTCGGCGACTGGAAGGCCGTGCGTTTGCAAGTCAGCGAGAATCCACAGCGACCGCTGGAGCTGTACAACCTGGCGGACGATGTCGGTGAGACGCGCAATGTGGCCGCCGATTATCCCGATCTTGTCGAAGATGCCGCGCGGCTGATGCAACAGCTGCGGACGCCCCATCCCCACAGACTACTGATTGGAAGTGCGGAGAAATAGCACACGCAAGCAGGACCGGAGGGCTCGCGCCCTTCCGCTACTATTCCGGGACGCCCTCGGCCGAGCCATTGGTGGCACCGAATCCGTCAGGCGGCAAGCTGCCGACGTCGTCGCAACGCCAACATACCTGTCAGGCCCGCCAGGACCAGTGCCGATCCGGGCTCGGGCACTGCGGTGGAAAAGCTGCTGCCGCGTGCAACCGCGATTTGTGAAGCATTCAGTCGATGACCCGGATTGGGGGCCCCGCCTTCCTGCATCAGGTTCTCGGATTCGACAATATGGACAAGGCCCAGGTTGTGTCCGATTTCGTGAGCGACCACCGAAGCAACGACTTCCTGACCGGGCTTGAAAGTTACCAGGTTGTCGCCGACATGCTGGGTGATACCATTGCCGCCAATGTAGGCCAGACCGTTTGCCGCGTTCTCACCCACATCGTCGAAGCCAGCCGCAATCTCCACAAAGAACATGTTGATCACATTGGGATCGGGATCAATGTGTCCTGCGGGCATCGCGTTTGCGACGATGGTGCCCAAGTCGCTTGTCGGACGCGGGCTGCTCGAACCCACATTGGCAAACGTATTGTTCCAGTATTCTGGCGCCTGAAAGCTGATTTGAATCCCGGCCTGAGCCCAGATCTCGTTGATGTACCCCTCGATATCGGGCTGCTGAAACGAGTTGCCAAAAAACTCGGCCTGATTGGACCCGCCGGTATTGGACAGAATCACCGGATTAACGGTGACCTGCATGGTAATCGCCATGGGCGGATTGGTAACCAGATCAGCCTGAACCACTGACGTGACGCAAAGACTGCTGATCAACAAGCTAGCAATGACGAGGGAGCGCGTAGCGGCAAACATGGAAATAGCCTGACTCGCTGAAAGGTTACAACGGACAAGAAAGGCACACGCCGATATATGATCTGCATCGGAATCGCCAACAGCTTGCGCCCAGCCGGCAAAGGCACAATCAGAAAAAAACTAGCTCAGGACTTTCACACGTGTGCTGAAAAAACCGGTTGACCAGGCTCAAACAAGAACAACCGCGACTCATCTGGAGTCACGGTTGCGGTTATGTCGGTTATAGGACGCTGCTGGCGGTGCCAATCGCCTACCATGAGCTACGGCGGTTACGAACCTGATTACGCACACGAGTACGGTTGGGTCGCTCGGCTCGCGGGCGAGTGCGAACACTTTGGCGTAGCTGGTGATTCTGCTGGTCCTGCCGGATTTGCTGGTTGATAGCCGAGCGCGTGATCATGCGACCAATATTGGGTCGGCAGCCGGTCGACATCAGGCACACGGCCAGCAACAAGGCGATGATGGAAAGACGTTGCATGATAATTCTCAACAGGGCTGGTGATTGATGGTTTCAGCCGTGGATTACCGTTAATGGCAAAAAGGCGGACAGGAATTCTTGAAAATACGCTCGCGTCAGCGCCGAATCGGGATGTCCTGCGATTGTTCCGGCCAGACTCGAACCGCAGAATATCGAACAAGGAATTTCGAAGGCAGAAGTTTCCAGCGGACGATTCCAACCAAAACGCTGCGGTTCCTCGTGGAAATCGAATAGCAACAAGCGGAGTTATTCATTCCAGCGTCTGTACTCCAACGGGTCAGGCTCGCCGAATAAAGTCGGCGGCGTAACTGCGGACTTCCTTGCCGTTAAGCACATGCACCATCCGCAATTGCTGCACCGTTGAGTCGCTGAACTGGCCCAGCGGAACGTGCACCAGGGCCTTCTTGTAATGTTTGGCGATCTGCCGCCAAGCCGGTCCGGGCGGCAACTTGCTGACCAGAGCCACATGCCGGCAATCGCTGTAGCAACAGGCGGCGGCCAGCAGGCGTTCTTCCAGCGTCGTGGCGAAGTCAAATTGGGGACTCGTCCAGATATCGGGAATCGCAACCGGCGGATACAGGAACATGGCACCACCGTAGCTGGCCAGGCAGATGCCCGGACCCACCGGTTGCTGGTGGAAATCGGTACCAAAGAATGCCAGCGTCGACTCGTCCTTGTGCTCGGCAAACCAGGTCGTACGCCAGGGATAGTCACGGGGGTCGGCCGGTGAATCAAACAGCATCACGGCCGCATCGAGGTTGCCCTTATTGGGCGGCAACACCTTGACGTAGATATCGCCTTCGTACCAATGCCGCAATGTGTCGCGAATATCGATGCCATCCTTGACGCTGGTGGTGAACTTTTCCGTCTTGGCGAGGTCCGCTCCCATGATTTGTCTGGCGCGATCGAAGACCGCACTGCGAAAGTTCTCGATCAGAACATCTTCGGGCGGCCAGCTGCATTGCGAATACGGATTCCAGCGCTGTTTCCACTGGCGGCGATCCTTTTCATCGGGCCGCGGTGTCAGCTGAATGTTGCTCCAGGTGACCGGCGGTCCCGCCAGGCGGTTCTTCATCAGCAGCACGTCGCCGTCGGGAAATGCCGCTTCATCGATGCCCATGCGAATGGAATCGAAAGGCGAGTTGCCCGCAAACGGATAGTCCTTTGCGACTTCGAGGACCTCCAGTGCGAAACCATCTCCCACAATCTGTTTGGCGGCTGTGACGATCGTCGTCAGGTCGGGCGTCAGCCGGTGATCGATCAGCGTCAGATTGCGGATGTATTTGAGCATCTGCCGCAGCAAGAACGGAGTGACTTTCCTGGCCCGGCCCCTGAAGTTGGCCTTGTAATGCGAGCGGGCCGTGATCAGCAGCTGCTTGACGCCATCGATAGACAAATTGTCGTCGGGGGAAAGCTCAGCGCGGGCCTGTTCGTACAGCCCGGTGATATACGGCAACTCGCCCAGCATGAAATACAACGTCTGCGGCTCAACCGACCATGCACGGGACTCGTCCACCGCATCGTGATCCTCAGACTGTAACTGGCGATCGTGAAACGCAGCGCGGACCCAGGGCCAGTGCAACACGCTGCACACAAACAGAATCTTCTCGTAATCGATGGACAGCTCACGCAACATCCACCCCATATGATTGATCCGCTGGCGGACTTGCTCGTTTTGCGGTGGCGAAAGAAACGGCAGGATGGCAGCGGCGAACTGGGGCAAGGGCACTTTCTTCAACGCATAGGCATCGGGCAGAATCGCCGTGTCGGCCTGAAAGCTTGCGGTTTCCAGGTCGATATAGCGACGCGGGATATGTTCGCCCATGGCTGTTCGCAGCGCTGCAATGACCGGCTGGCACGGGTCGACGGGCACATAGCTGGCTGATGGCTCATCATCTTCATTCGAAGAAGCCGTGAAGTTGCCGGTTTCGCGTTGCGTAACGATTCCGGTCGTCGGTAACTGCAGGATGGACTGCTCCAGCGGCGTCGCGAATGAATCCGGCAACGGCACTGCCAGACAATCGAAGTTGCCGGCCAGCATGGCATGCCGTACCGTCCACGCAAAATCGCCACTGCCGTGGACCACCGGTAGCGCTGTGACCCGCGGGCCGATCTTGAGGATTTCGTGAAAGTGCGATTGATCGGACATGGTTGACAGACTCTGTTACGTCGTATCACTTACGTCGTATCACCTACGTTGGGTCGTTCGAACACGGCCTGCACGAACCAACAAACGTTTACTTTAACCTCGACCTTGACTTTAATTTTAACACCGTAGCGCATGCATTTTGGCTCAAGGGCCGGATGAAGGTTAAGGTTGAAGTCAGGTTAAGGTTGAAGTGCGTTACAAATCATCGTCATCATCGTCGTCTTCCTCGGGGAAGTCGGGATGCAGGGGATCGTCGGACATGAAGAAGAAATCGCCCAGCCCCATCGGCAGCGACTGTCCGCCGAGCGTCTTGTCGCGTTGCATGGCGAGGTTTTCCAGATCGAGCGCCTCGGGCCCCAGGCACTTTTCCAGGGCCTCACGCCACGCTACATCCCGGCTGACCGGATGGTCCGGATCCTGCGACAACCGTTTCATGGCAAACCGCAACAGGTTGATTCCGTCACGTGGCGAGAAATCCAGTTTCAGTTCGTGAGCCCGCTGCAAAAAGTCCACAGTCATGCCGAGCATCTCGGCCTGGCAAAACGGCAAGTGATATTCGAGGATCGCCATCTCGTCGTGGCGGTCGGGAAAACCGAGTTGTAACGTGGGCTGCAAGCGGCTGAGGATGTAGTCCGGGATTTCAAATGTCGACTCGTCCTGATTCATCGTCACGGCGCAGCGGAAATCCGAATGGGCGTGCACCGTAATCCCGGCCACGATCGATTCCACGTAGCGACGATGGTCCAACAGCGGAGCCAGCGAAGCCCACGACTTTTCGTTCATGCGATTGCCTTCATCCAGAATGCACACACCGCCCTGGAGCATGGCGGTGACCAGCGGCGACGCGTGATAGGCAATCTTGCTTTGGCCCGTAAGCACGGGTGTAACCAGCAAGTCCTCGGGGCGTGTGTCGGCCGTGCACTGATAGATGTACAGCGGGCGATTGATCGTTTGCGCGGCGGCGGTGGCCAGTGCGGTCTTGCCGATGCCCGGCGCGCCGATCAGTCGCGGTGTCAGCGGCAGGTCCTTGTCGTCCACGACCAGCCAGCAGGCAAGGACCTGACGCAGGACTTCCTGCTGACCGATCCATTTGCTGGTGCCCTCGTACGCGCTGCTGAGGTGCAGTTCAATGCCCTGGATTTTGACTATGTTCTTTTGTGACATGCGGTTATCTCGTTTGCCTGTTGACGAGTCCGCCCCGGACTCGTGTTGTCTTCTACTTCCCTCTCCCTCGGGGAGAGGGTGTCCTGGCTCGCCAGGACGGGTGAGGGCCTACATCCTGCCTGGAGACGGACTATCTCGGATCCCTTTTTCTTTGGCCCTCATTCGACCCCGGCTACGCCGGGGCCCACCTTCTCCCCAAGGGAGAAGGATCTGGAGATGCACTATCACTATAACCGGAACGACCGGTCTCAAAACGTCACGTCGCGAGGGTCATCGGTGACCTATGTTTTTGGTGATAAGTAGCCCCCCGCGTTGTCCACACCACTGCTGAACAACGGTTCTTTATCCCTGAATCCCCTGGCATGTCCGGTACTTCACCGAATTCACCCAATCATACCGCAGCCGGCAAGTGCTCGTGGCTGTCGTGGTTTACCGTGCAACGTCTGTCGCTGGTTGTCATCGTGCTGGCTTCGGCACTGGCTATGTCTCCGAATGTGGCGGATCCCGATCTGTGGGGTCACGTGCAATTCGGCCGCGATGTACTGGCCACCGGTGAAGTCGCCCCCACGACCAGTTACTCGTTTACGGCCGAGGGTTACCGCTGGATCAATCACGAAAACCTGTCCGAAATCATCATGGCGCTGGTCGCCGATTCGTTGGGCCCCCTGGGTCTGGTGTGCGGCAAGTTCCTGCTGAGTTTGTTCGTAATCATCGCTGTATTGCGATGGAATCTGAAGAACGGCAGTGGCCTGATCGTAGCGGCGATATTGACATTGCTGGTGGCCGCCAACCTGGGATACCACTGGAGTATCCGGCCGCAGCTCAGTTCCTTTGTGTGCTTTACCCTGCTGTTGTTGTTATTGCAGTACAGTTTTTCCGGCTGGCGTGACCGTTGGCACTGGCCTGTGCCAGGCAAGTGGTTCCAT
>CAMYKF010000729.1 GCA_947258905.1 uncultured Pirellulaceae bacterium
GATCATTTCGCCTTTTCGCGGTCGGGTCGGACTTTCCGACGTTCAACCCGGGCAATACCTGCCCGTCGGCAGCCTGATCACCACCTTGCATAGTGTCGAGGACCATCTGCTGGTCGAGTTCACGTTGGCCCAGTTCGTGGTGAATCAGGTGGATACCGGCGATTCGGTGACCGTCGTATTCGCCGACAAAAAATATCCGGCAAAGATTGCCGCGATCGACGCCCAGGCGGACCGCCAGACTCGCAACATGCGTGTCCGCGCCCGTGTTGACAATCCTCCCGACTCGTTGAGGCCGGGTGATTCGGTGTCGGTCAAAGTCGAATACGGACCCGCCATGAACCTGACTTCGGTGCCGGCCGAAGCGGTCCGTCATTCGCCGCAGGGGACGTTCGTGTTTCTGGCGGAGACCAGCAAGGCCGGGGAACTTCGCGCCACGGCTCGACCAGTGGTGCTGGCCACAGCGGTCGGCTCCAAAATCGGCATCGCCAGCGGACTTGCCGCTGACGACCAGGTCATCGTGGAAGGCTCGTTCAAGTTACAGGACGGCACGCTGATTTCAGCCGCGCAACCGGAACCTGAGGGAGCACCGGCGAGTGACCAGTGAAGCCGCTTCAAGGCATTCCATAACGGACATCTTTATTCAGCGTCCGGTGCTGGCCATCGTGGTCAACCTGACGATTGTCCTGGTCGGTATCAGTGCCATTCGTTCGCTGCCGGTTCAGCAATATCCCAAACTGGAAAGTTCGTCGGTCATCATTACGACGTACTATATCGGTGCCAGCGCGGAAACCGTTCGCGGCTTCCTCACGACGCCAATTGAACAGGCTGTCAGCAGTATCTCCGGTATTGATTACATCGAGTCGAGTTCCACGGCAGGCGTCAGCACGATTACCATTCGGCTGAAGCTTAATCACGACAGTACACAAGCTCTGGCTGAAATCAATTCGCGGCTGCAACAGGTTCGTCGCCAGTTGCCGACCGGTTCCGAGCCGCCGTCGGTGGACTTGCAACGTGCCGACAGGCCATTTGCCAGTTTCTACATCGCCGTCACCTCGGATCGGTTTGACATTCCGACGTTGACGGATTGGCTGTTCCGTAATATCCAGCCGCAACTGAACACGTTGCAGGGCATTCAACGGATTGGCGTTGAGGCCGGACAGATGCCGGCGATGCGGATCTGGATTTCACCCCAGCGGCTGGGGGAACTCAACCTGACGCCGGGCGATGTTTACAACGCCTTGCAACGAAATAACTACATCGCGGCACTGGGACGCCTGAAGAGCGAAAGCGTCCAAATTGATTTGCTGACCAATACGGATCTGCAAACCGTCGAGGAATTTCAGGAGTTGATCGTGTCGCGTCAAAACGACGCCACGATCCGTCTCAAGGATGTAGCGACGGTTGAGCTGGGATCGGAAGAGCCGATGATGACGGCGTTCTACGAAGGCAAGGCGGCGGTCTACGTCTCCGTTTGGCCGCTGCCCGGGAGTAATGAAATCGAAGTCTCCCACGATCTGCAACGGGAGCTGGAGCGATTGCGTCCCGGGTTGCCAGAACATATTGATATGCAACTGGCGTTTGACGGTACAACGTTTATGCAGGACGCCATTCACGAAATCGGTGAAACGCTGGCCGAAACCATCCTCATTGTGGGCTTCGTGGTCTTTCTGTTCCTCGGCTCGATCCGCACGGCCATCGTGCCTTTGCTGGCCATGCCCGTTTCGTTGATCGGCGCCACGATTTTCATGCTGGCCCTGGGCTTCTCACTAAACCTGTTGACCATCCTGGCAATTGTGCTGGCTGTGGGTTTGGTGGTCGACGATGCGATTGTCGTAGTGGAAAATGTGCAGCGGCATGTGCAACAAGGTAAATCGCGAATGCAGGCCGCCTTGATCGGCGCCCGGGAACTCAAGGGACCTGTCATCGCGATGACCATTACGCTGGCCGTGGTCTACACTCCGATCGGTTTCCAGGGCGGATTGACCGGCATGCTGTTCCGCGAGTTTGCCTTTACGCTGGCGGCGGCCGTGCTGGTTTCCGGGGTCGTCGCGTTGACCCTGTCGCCAGTGATGAGCAGCAAAATGATTCATCCGGCCGGCAAGGAAGCGTGGCTGACACGCGTGGTCAACCGCGGGTTTGATCGGTTGCGGGGAGTCTATGCGTGGTTCCTGCGCGGTGCGATCGATCTGCGGCTGTCGATTGCCGTGGGCACAGTCATCTTTGCGCTGGCAGCCGTTCCGTTGTACATGTTCAGCGGCAAGGAGCTGGCACCGGTCGAGGACCAAAGCGGCATTGCCCTGATCCTCGAGTCCGCTCCGGACTCCACGTTGACATCGACGTCACGCTGGACGCAACGACTTGCCGACCAAATGACGTTGATACCGGAATACGAGAGTATGTGGGGTCTGGCTACCAGCGCCGGCGGATTTGGCGGCATCATTACCACGCCGTTTGACGAACGAGACCGCACGACCCTTGAGATTCAGCCCGAGATGTTCGGGCTGGTTTCGGAAATACCCGGCATCAAGGCCTTTCCGTTCACCGTGCCGCCCTTGCCCTCGGCCGGCTATTCCGACGTGGAGTTGATTATCAAAAGTGATTTGCCCGTCGAGGACATGGCCGATTCCGTTAACGAGATCCTGGCGAAGAGCATGCAAACGGGTAAGTACATTTTCGCCGATAGCGATTTGAAGCTTGACCTGCCGCAGGCCCGTATTAATGTCGATCGGGAAAAGGTAGCAGACCTTGGGATGGATCTGGCCATGATCGGTCAGGAACTCGGTGTGTTGCTAGGTGGCGGCTATGTCAACCGCTTTAACTATTTCAATCGCAGTTACCAGGTCATTCCGCAGCTTTCCGAATCGGATCGCCAATCGATTTCGGCCATGATGGACTTGCGTATCCGCAGTCCTTCCGGAGATCTGATCCCGGTATCCAGCTTTGCCAGTATCGAATCGGGAGTCGCGCCGCGGAACCTGACCCGGTTCCAGCAACAGAGCGCGGTGCGTTTAACCGCCGCGGTGGTGCCCGGCGTTACCCGTTCAGATGGACTGGATACGATGGAGCAGGTGGCTCGCGAGGTGCTGGGGCCCTCCGCCGCGCTGGACTATGCCGGTCAATCCCGGCAATTAAAAGAAGAAGGATCGGCCCTCGTGGTCAGCCTTGGATTTGCGCTGATCATGATCTATCTGGTGCTGGCCGCCCAGTTCCATTCGTTCCGCGACCCGTTGATCGTGTTGCTGGGTTCCGTGCCGCTGGCCCTTTCGGGCGCATTGATGCTGACGTTCCTGGGATACACCACGATCAATATCTATTCGCAGGTCGGCTTGATCACGTTGGTTGGGCTGGTGGCCAAGAACGGCATCTTGATTGTGGAGTTCGCCAATTCGTTGCAGGCCCGGGGGCGGACGAAGTGGCAGGCAATCTACGAAGCCGCGCAAACCCGCTTGCGACCGGTTTTGATGACATCGGCGGCCACAGTCTTCGGGCATTTACCGCTGGTCCTGGTTGTCGGGCCCGGAGCCGAAGCCCGCAACAGCATCGGCATCGTACTGGTCGGCGGCATGGCCATCGGCACTTTGTTCACGCTGTTCGTCGTGCCCGCGCTGTACATGCTGATCGCCGCCACTCACAAACAGGGCGAAGTCCCCGACGTGGATTCGGCATTGGCCGCTTGATTTCACCGCTTGTCAACGCTCATGTTTTTGAACCAGATTCCAATTAGCGTTTATTAGCGTTCATCAGCGGTCCGAAAAACAACGGCAGTTCTCACGAAAAAGGGGACGCCAGATGGCGTCCCCTTCCTCTTTGATCAATGACTTTCCGCTTACTTGAAAGCGTTGAGTTTTTCCAGCAGCGGATCAACGACTGGCTTGAGTTTACCGAGGATGCCTTCGTCGGTAATGCCACTCATTGCGCTTGTGATGGCGTCAATAAACTTGGAGATCACCCCGCCCGCTGCAGCCTTGGCAGGCCCCGTCAGGTTTCCGATGCCCATGCCATCGAGCGAGCCCGTGAGACCGGAAATCTTCGAAGTCAGGCCGTCCACGTTGTCGGCCGAGACATCCTTAAAGCCATCGGTGATGCCGGTGAACTGATCCTGCAGGCCTTTCATGTCGAAATCGCCAAAGTCGATATTGGCCAGGTCCTGGGCGCCTTCGACCATGCCGGAGCCTGCGTCCTTGGCCTTGTCCATTTGTTCCTTGGCTGCATCGCAGCCAGCGAAAGCGACGATCACTCCCAGCAACAGCATGCTCATTTGAGTCAGTTTTCTCATTTCAAAGTTCCTTGTAATGGTTGGATTCACGCACGAATGTACGACGATTAGCGTCCCCACCTTATGGCATTGCACCCAAGGTGAAAAGTGGTGGCCGAAGGAAACCCTCCGGCTGAGAACGGTTGCCGATCAGTCGTACGAGTACGAAGCGCCAGCGTGTAGTGATTGGGGAGCGAGTGGTAATGGTGAGCGTTTCGTCACGATTGAAGTCCCGTGTGCTCAATCGCTTGCGTGCCTTGCTAGTAATGGATCAGCGTCTATTGGCGTGTATCTGCAGTCGCGGGTGGACCTGGCGTTACATAAGTTTGACAAAACGGTGACAATACTGCGACCTCCGCTTCAGGAATTGAGGGTAAGATACCCGGTGTCACCCGCGGGGAATCCAGATCAATCGGGTAAACCAAAACGATCTTCACGGTCGTCGGTCAACGATTTCGCAACTTAAGGCGACGGACGATTGAGAACTAGCAAAGAACTGATTTTGGCCAGCCGGCCTTATGCTCACGAACAGCGTCTTGTCAGTTGGTGGTGCCTCGGCTCTACCTTGCTGGTTTTGGCTGCACTGATCACAGTCGCCTGCATCAGCTCACCCTGGTATCTCTATGTGCCCGCCGGAATTCTCTCCGGCATGGTGCTTGTCCGGCTGTTTATTATTTACCACGACTACATGCACGGAACGATTTTTCGTGATTCGAGAGTGGCTGGCTGGATTTTGCGCGGGTATGGACTGGTTGCGTTAAGCCCTCCATCGATTTGGAAGCACTCCCACGACGACCACCATAAAAACAATTGCAAAACGTTCGGAACGGCGCTCGGGTCATTTCCAATTCTGACCACCGAAGACTATGCGAACTTCTCGTTCTGGCAACGTGTTGGCTACATCGTCGCGCGGCACCCGCTGGTTATTGGATTCGGGTATATCACAAGCTTTTTTGTTTCGATGTCGTTGTTGCCATTTCTTACGAACGCCAAAGAACATTACGGTGCCGGATTGGCAATTTTGGCCCACGTAAGCATCGCCGTCTGTCTGGCGATGATCTCCATACAGGCGCTGGTCTGGGGATTTCTGGTCCCGATGACAATCGCCGGCGCTCTGGGATCGTATCTTTTTTACGCCCAGCATAATTTTCCCGATATCAAGCGACGAGACGGCGACGATTGGGACTATGTTTACGCAGCACTGCATTCTTCCAGTTTCATGCGGATGGGGCGTCTGATGAGCTGGTTTACCGGGAACATCGGCTATCACCATGTGCATCACCTGAATGCAAAGATTCCGTTCTATCGACTGCCGGAAGCGATGGCGGGGATCGAGGAACTTCAGTCACCTCCCACAACCTCACTTCACCCGGTCGATGTTATACGATGCCTGCGTCTAAAATTGTGGGACCCGGCATCGGAGAAAATGCTCACGTTCCGCGAAGCAAATCGCATCTCCCGCGCGGCTTGATCAGAAGAAGCAGGTTTGCTCGACTCGCCAGGTCGGTATCCTGACAAAGCCCTTGAGTGGTTCACCGATCGATCTCTCCAGGCGGCTTGGTCGGGGGCGCCGCTTGCTCTTTGTGTAACAAGGCCCATTGGACGATCGGAGCGATGCTGGCTTTGTCGACCCGGTCGAACCCTTCCAGCATGTCCCGTTTCTTTTCTACCGTAGGCTTTGTGTAGGCACCGATTGTCATAAACAGCCGCATCCACCAACTGAACTTGCTCAGATCCAGCCGACCGCCCAGCACGACGTGGGGTGAATGCTCGATCAATTCAGCGGGATAGCTGGCACGCAGCCAACCCTGAAGCAGCGGGTCGTCGTCGGCGGCTCCGGCTACCGAAAACAGCAAAGTTGGCTTATGCCTGATGCTGTCCCAATGGGCGCGCACCCATTTTCGAATCGTCATCCTCATCATGATCACCGAGCTACCGAGGATCAGGCAATCGTAATCGGCCAGGTCGGCCTGCGTGTTGTTAGCGTCGAACACTGGCAATCCGGTCGCCTCGCCGATCCACTGAGCGTATTGAGCGGTACTGCCGCGCTTGCCCGAGTAAAAAATGGCGCCGTTCATGCTGGTTGCTCCAGGAAGAAGAACAAGTCGATCAGGACAACGCAAATCGGGACAGGCAGAGGGATTGCTCGTCCGTCAGCGCCCGTTCACTGGGCTGACAGGGCAACAACCATGCCGGACCCTCACGGCAGGCGAGTCCCGGCGCGCCGGGACTCATATTGCCCTGTTTTCCCGGTCTCGGAGAGACCGAACTACCGTAACAAGCTGGTTCTGAAACGACTTTGTGAGCGTGACCATGCCACGTCCGAAATCTCGCAATGCATGTTGACTCAATTTCGCCCTGCTCACCGGTGCGCGCCCTCACGCACATGCAGGCGCAGATTCGTCCACGTACGAAGCCGAGATTGCTATTGGCAAAGCCCCGCACCGGAGCACGTACACGACAAAAGTGAGCAAAATCCCTATTCCTGCTTTCTTGTTCCCCAAATCCCGCCGTGTTTCACAAGCGTCAGATCGCCGAGGACTTTGCACTGACAAGCCAGCCGCAGTCCCGAATCGGAATGGTGTGGTGGAAACCCGAGTCGCCACTTTTCGATTTTGGTCATTTCGGAGACAGCCCCTCTCAATTCCACGGCGCAAGTACCACAGGTACCGAGGCCGCGACAATGAATCGCACTCACAATGCCGTGATACAGCGGCAATTTCGCATCGAGTAATACGCGACGCAAGTTGGCACCTTCGCGGCATTCAATCGTTTGATCAAAGAAAGTGATCTGTGGCATATTGTTTCCAAAGGCTGAAGGTTGGCTGACGGTTTCCGGGTGATGTAGCCGGGCAGCGTGATCGGTTGTTGCCCTGCCAGTGCAAGTTCAGCTTTCCCCTGACATTTCCATACCAATGATGGAGACGTCATCCTTCAGGCCAGCATTTCCGCACCAGTCCCTCACGGATTCAAGCAGCATTGACACACTTTGATCCAGTGATCGCGACTCGCCATCCTCAATGATCTTCTGCATCCTTGCAGTCGAAAACGGATCCATGTTTTCATTAATTGCCTCTGGCACTCCATCGGAATAAACGTACAAACGATCACCTGGTTTCAGTGTGATTTCGTAATCCATGTATTCTGCATTCTCAAACCAGCCAACCGCCGGGCCGCAGCTTTCCACAATCCGGGGGGGGCCGGTTTGCGACATCACGACAAGAGGCTCGTGACCCGCGGAAACATAGCGGAGTTGCCGGGTGTTCAGATTGAGCACGCCGTACAACATGGTAAAGAACAGATCGTTCTGTTCGTCCATCGGGAACCGGCGATTTAGCTTGCTGGCTACTTCCGAGGGCAACAAAATGCGTGTACCCGTATTGCCCTCCGTCCGCTGCACCAGCAGGGAAGTCGATGAAACCTGTGGTGTCATCATGCGCCCGATGGTCACCGACAGCAGCGACGACGCCACGCCGTGGCCGCTGACATCAATCATGTACACCGCGATGTGTTGATCGTCGAGCGCAAAAAAGTTCAAAAAGTCTCCAGCCAGCTCATCGCAAGGAAGGTATCGCCACGCGAAGTCGACGAGCGGCGTTTCGGGATCGGATGTCGGCAACAGGGATTGTTGTACCTTGGCCGCCGCATTCAGGCTGCGTTTCATTTCGGCGGCATGTTCTTCGGCGCGATCCTTGGCATTTTGCAGGCTGGTTTCCGCTTCAACCCGTCGTGTAATGTCCTGGTAAGCACCGTACATATTCCGGATTTCGCCTTGCCCATCCCGAACAACCCTTCCCAGCGCGTGAATCCAGATGATCTTTCCGTCGACTGGACGCTGGTAGGGATACGTCGCGTCGTGGTTGTCCGATCGCTCGCTGATGAAACCTTCATAACGTTCCAGAACAAGTTCTGCCGACTCCGGGCTGGCCGCCTGGATGCGCGCCAACCACTCGTCACGGAGATGGTATCGGCCATCTTCCTTCCACGGCTCGCCGAGGATGCGGGCAGCCTGCGGTGACAGGTAGTAGTATTCGGGGTCGCGATAGTCGACGTGCCAATAGCCACAACCGGTCAGTTCCAGCGCAATATCGGAAAGGAAGTTGACGCGTTCCACCTCCTGCAACACGCTTGCCAGCTGGCGTTCGGTTTCTTTTCGGGCGGCGATTTCCCGAGACAGCCGCTCGGTTTCGGCCTCGGACAGTCCCAGCGCGGTGACAGATCGGTTAATCGCACGGAGGAAAAGCAAGGCAATCAGAAATGCCAGGGCGAACGCGAGCAATGAACCCGTCAGTACGGCGCGGGCTGTCACCACATTGGCCTC
>CAMYKF010000730.1 GCA_947258905.1 uncultured Pirellulaceae bacterium
TTATCTGCAGCATTTTGTTGTCCTGACTTTAAACAGCCAAACGATCATTAGCATCGCGGTCATCCTGGCCATTGGGGCCGTTAATTATGTTGGCATCCGGCACGCCAGCCTTGTGCAAATTGCGACGACCGTGATCAAGGTCGGGGGCTTGCTGGCGCTGGTCGTCGCCGGGTTGCTGCTCGTTCAGGGACCAGCTGATCAACTGGGCGAACAACTGCCGGTGAATTCGGACGCCAGTCCGTGGGGTTTGTTTGCTGCCACGATGATGTTGATTGTGTTTTCGTTTCTTGGCTGGGACCGGGTGGGATACTCGGCAGGAGAAATGAAGCGTCCCAAACGCACCATTCCGCTGAGCATTTTTTGGGGTATCGGCATTGTGATCGTGGTCTATCTGCTGGCCAACTTCCTGTACCACTACACGCTGGGCATGGAGGGGGTCCGCGGCAACAAACGCGTAGCTTCGGAAACTGCAACCGTGTTGTTCGGAACCATCGGGGCGTCACTGGTTGCGCTGATGGTAATGGTCTCGGCCGCCGGCAGTATCAACGGCACCATGATGACAGCTCCGCGTGTGTACTACGCCATGGCCGCCGACAAGCTTTTCTTCAGCTGGTTCAATTACATTCACCCGCGTTTTCGTACTCCCTCGCGGGCTATTATCGCGCACTGCATTTGGGCCATTGTGATTTTGCTGGCCCGCCGCAATTTCGAGGAGATTGTGGCCGGGATGGTATTTGCGGTGCTGATTTTCTACGTGGTCACGACGCTGGCCTTCTTCAAGTTGCGAATTCAGCAGGTCGGCGGGCCTGGCACGATCCGAATCCCGCTGGTGTTGCCCGCAATCTATCTGATCGGTCTGGTTGTGCTGATCAGCCTGCGAGCCTGGTTTGAATGGCAGAATTCGCTGATCGACCTGGCGTTTGTGGCGACTGGAATTCCCTTTGCCGTACTGTTTTGCAGAGTCCGAGGGGCTGAACCATCCAATCCTTGATTTATTTCAAGCCTGTGTTTGATGTTGGCAGCTGTCAGGCATGGTAAACCGCAAGTGTGGAAACCAGGACAACTGTCTGCACGCCGGGCCAACGTGGCTCAATCCTGCTCGAAGTGATGTTGCAGGAACTCCGTCACACGCTGGGGACTGATGATGCCGACAAGATTGTCGTTTAAATCCAGCACGGGCACGTGGCGGTATCCGCACAACGCCATGACAGCCAGTGAAGCGACAGCTGAATCGGTTTCGTAAACATAAATCGTGTCGGAGGTCATCACTTCGCTGACCGGCCGATCCTTGATTTCTTCGTACTCAAAGGCCAGCCTCGTCAGCACATCACGCTCGGAGAACACGCCCAGCAAACGGTCGTTTTCCGCGACCAGCAAACAGGCATGGTGCAATGCGGCCAGCTCCTTGACCGCTTCGTGGACCGGCATGTCAGGCGAAATGGTGGTGAAAGGCTCGTGCCGGATCGTGCCGATCTCTTCCTCGACCAGAGCCTGTTCCAGCGGATCGTCAAATTGCCTGGGCTCGTAGTTTTCCAGGGGATCCTGGAATTCGTCAGCGCCAGAGAGTTTGTTTTCGTCGCTCATGCCTATGCTCCTTCACGGTCACTCAGGTAGGGGGACTGTCCTACGCGTTGCACTGTGACTTCACCCGGAAAATGTTCGGCCACATATTCCATCAGCCCCCGTTGACCCGTCAATCCGACTACCCGGTTCTGTTCATCCACAACACACAACATGCGAATGTTCTTCAGCTGCATGGCGTCCAGGACATCGGCAATGGGATCATCCATCCGCACCCACGGACAACGATCTGCCATGTACTTTTCGATCGGCTCATCCAGCGACAATGGTCCGTGGGAAAGCATCTCGACCAGCATGCTTTCAGTGAACATTCCCTGCGGCTTGCGATCCTCGTCCACAACAATCGCGCAACCCACATTTCGTTCCCGCATCTGCGTCAAAGCTTCTCGCAGTGTCACATCAGCCGTTACGACCACCGGATCACGCATTTCCAGTTGACGCACCTGTTCGTTTCGAAAGTTTTCCTGTAATCCCATCTTTTAGTTGCCGATTGGTTTACCTGTTAGTTGTTGATGTTTTTTCCGTTCAGCCGTCAGGCAACCGGCGATCATCGCCAGGCTGTGCAGGAATCGTCGCGCCATTTGTATTCTTCGGATCATGGACCGCATACCCTGTCGGCGGAAATAATTATAAAGTGTCGGTGGTCCGCTGCACAATTCCGCGTCCGGGCTGGCTGGCCGCGTGACACATCAACGTAATGTCAAAACGGCCCGCCACGCCGTAATCGCACACCTGCCGCGCAAGTAATTCGAATCCCAGCTGCCCGTAATACTGCGGTAGAAAACCCGAAACGCAGTCGAGATACACCGCATGATGCTCGCCGGCCTGCCGCAGTGCCCACTGCACGGCCCGTTTGCCGACGTCCCGACCGCGAAAATCCGGGTGCGTCGCCAGAGCCCTCAGCCAGATGGCGGAACCGCGACTGCGGAACTCGGGCCAGTCGGCAAAATCCTCCACCGGCAGAGAGAACACGCCGGCGATCTGGTCGTCCCTGCAAACGGCATAGTTCACGTCTGCGGCTTGCCACCGCCGATATTTTTCCAGACTGATTTTGGCAATGCGTTGCCGACTGCCCCGCTGGGCCAACCACGCTGCGGTAGCCTGCAGGACGGCGAACGCTTCCTCGACCTGTCGATCGGTGACCTGGACAATCCGAAAACTCACAGCACCACAACTTCCCAACGCCCGGTAATCAAGCCATCTCAATCGCCTATCTTGACGATCCATCGCGAACTGTCAAAACATCGGGCTCAGGACGGGAGGACGCCGGCTTCGCCCGGGCCCACAAACCAAAGCGTCAAGAAGGATTTACAAAACGAACTAGGCGAGCGGTCCCAGATTGTCGGTATAGGCTCCGGATTCGTTGGCCAGCGTCGCCAGGCGATTGGCAATCTCGGCCAGTTCGGGATCCATCGCGGCACCCGGATGATAAACCTGCGGACCCGGCATGGTCGCCGCCAAACCATCAAGAATCTGCGCAGTGCCGGCTTCGATGCCCTGTCCGGGCAGCAGAATGTAGGTCTGGTCAATAATCGATCCCACCGGCAGAGTGCCCGTGGCCATGCCCGGATTGATGGCAATGCCGCCGTCAAAATCCATCGAGTTGTAATTGAACCAGCGAGGATCAGCCGTTGATCCGTCGGGCAGGTGTACCGTCCCCTGGTCCTTGCCATAAACCACTGACATGGTGGCACCGCTGTTCAGATTGAACCGGTCGTAGACCATGGCCCAGCCGCGTGTCTGGCTGACAGGCGTATTGGGGAAGTGCGGAATGTTGACACCCTCGGCGTACCAGTGATTGGGATTGCCTTGCGAATCGATACCCAGGGCCAGTGAGTTAAAGGCATTGTCCGCAAAAGTATTCCAGCCAACGAGATACGGGTTGGCGATGAGAATCTCCTGTCCCTGCAAATACGTTTCATGAATCATCAACACGCGACGCACCATGATTGCACCACCGTCGAGCACTTGCATACGAGTCAGCGCCGTGATTTCGCCCTGCATAAAAGGGTCCTGTTCGGCTCTCCATTGCCGGTCGACAACCGACCAGACGTCCAGCTGTCCGGTTGCCGCAACCATGTCAACATCTACCGTTTCATTTAGCGCGTTGTAGAATGTGCCGGCCTGAGTCAAGTTGAACCGATCTTCAACCCACCCCAGCGAGGGATGGTCATACACGGCCGTCTGTCCCACTTCCCAGAAAGTCCACTGAATCACACGATCGGTGACCTCGCCCTGGTAGGACGGGGCCAGCAAATTTTGTCCGTTGCGGGAATCCCGGATTTCCGAGATCACTCCCGTCGATCCAAATCGGTAGGCATTGGCGGCGTTGCCGTCAGCATCGTAGGTTTGCAATCGCAAGTTCAGACCGTCGTTGAAAAGCTGATACGTCCACCCGTCGGGCAGCACGTCGTTCAGTTCATCCATGACTGAACTGCCGGGGGGATCGGCATCCCCGGCGTACTGGAAATAGCCACGCGTATGCAGCGTTTCGCTCTGGCGATAGCCAGGATTGATACCGTCGCCTGGCAACCACGTACCGGTTGAGTAAACCGACGGGTCCTCCGTTTCGAATACCACGCCATCGATCACGATGTAATCCACGTTCAGATTGCGATCAATAACGCCCGGTTGCCACAGGGGATTCGTAAACTCGATACGCACCTGATCCGCGATAACCTCGTTATTGGCTGTGTACGAAAATGTCTGGAATTCTGTAGTGACGGTCCAGTTCCCGACGGTCTGACCATCGATCTGCAGACCAAACCGTTCGCCGCCTTCGTCGCCCGAAGCCCGGATTTCAATCAGCGAACCATTGCCCGGATTGACAGGGGCACTGGCATACTGGAAATATCCGCCAGTATGCAACGTTTCGCTTTGCCGGTAACCGGGATTGATACCGTCACCTGGCAACCACGTACCGGTCGAGTAAACCGACGGATCCTCCGTTTCGAATACCACACCATCGATCGCGATGTAATCCACGTTCAGATTGCGATCAATAACGCCCGGTTGCCACAGGGGATTCGTAAATTCGATACGCACCTGATCCGCGATAACTTCGTCATTGGCTATGTACGAAAATGTCTGGAATTCTGTAGTGACGGTCCAGTTCCCGACGGCCTGGCCATCGATCTGCAGACCAAACCGTTCGCCACCTTCGTCACCCGATGCCCGGATTTCAATCAGCGAACCATTGCCCGGATTAGCCGGTCCGCTGGAATATTGAAAGTAACCATTGTTATGCAGGATTTCACTCTCGTGGTATCCAGGCTGGACTCCTTGACCCGGTTTCCAGGTGCCTGTCGAGTAGACATCGGGCGATTCGGTCTCGTAACGCGTGCCGTCGATAATGATCGCGTCGATCCGCACGTTGCGGTCAATCACGTCGGGGATGTAGACGGCATTGGTGAAATTGATGCGGACCTGGTCGGCAACCACTTCGGCTTGCGTGCTAAACGAGCGTGTGACGAAATCGCGCTGCCACGCCCGGTCACCCAGATCGTTCCACGACTGCACCACCGCGCCGTCGATTTGCAGCTCGATGATTTCATCGCCCACCGTTCCCGCGGCGATCACCTGCACGGTGGACAACAGCGTCCGCTGTTCCAGCGGTTCGAGATGGAATCTCAATGCGTGATCAAGGTCGGTCGATTTGAGGGCCAGTCGCTGGCCCGGGCGGAGACGTTTCAGAAAAGACTTCATGGTGCTCGTCAAGTGGCAAAATCAGGCAGGCAAAATCAGGCAGGCAAAGACAGGAATTTCCAGTGTAATTACCGCGTTTTGCGACACGCCGAATTTCGGCGCTTTTTTGACGCCAGCCGGTATAATTGCGGAGTCATGCCGCACCGCTTCCCACTTGCCCGACTAACCATGCTCTGCCTGCTCGCAGCTCTGGCCGTTTGTTGCGCGCCGGCCGAGCCGATCGTGCGGACCGGCGTGCCCCTATCGCCCGCCAGCCATCCAGCCACTCAGCAGGAATCCGACAAGCAGGAATCCGACGAGTACGCAGAAATTCGGCAACGCATGGTCCAGCAGCAAATGGCGGCCCGCGATATCGACAATCAACGTGTGCTTGACGTTATGGCACGGGTGCCTCGTCATCGATTTGTGCCCGAGTCGATTGAGAGTTACGCGTATCGCGATTCGCCACTGCCCATTGGCGAGGGGCAAACGATCTCACAACCGTACATGGTGGCCCTGATGACCCAGCTGGTTGATCCGCAACCGGGCCACAAGGCACTCGACATCGGCACCGGTTCAGGGTACCAGGCCGCGGTGCTGGCCAAACTGGTGGACCATGTTTACAGCATTGAGATCGTGGAATCGCTGGCCGACGAAGCCAGAGAGCGACTGGAGGGCATGGAGTACACCAACATCACCGTGCGGCACGGCGACGGCTACGCCGGCTGGGAATCGGAAGCTCCCTTTGATGTGATCATTGTGGCCGCCGCGCCCGACCACATTCCCGAAGCGTTGATCGAGCAGCTGGCTGCCGGCGGCAAACTGGTGATTCCTGTTGGCGACGAAGATCAGATGCTGGTGCTGGTGGAAAAGGACGAGGACGGCACGGTGCGACGCCGCGATGTCGAACCGGTCCTGTTTGTGCCCATGACGGGCGAGGCCGAAAAGGACAAGTAGCCGGTGCCACCGCTGTGCGACTTGCAGGCCTGTGGCCACGCGATACCCTGATGAAGTCCCTGGATTGCCGTAGTCCCGTTCGCAGGTATTACGGCAGCCTTTCCACTCCGCTACTCATCGCTTTCGTTCCGTATCATTTGATACGTTTCACAAGTATTTTTTGCAGGGTTTATGCCCGGCCGGAAACAGCCAGCGGCAAGGCGAATCGTCATCCATTAAAGGAGAGTCCAAAAACATGCGTATTCAATCCTTGATTCGAGTCGGTTGCGCGGCGTTGTTGCTCGTCGTCACTTGCAACGTTTCCGCCATGGCGCAGGTCGACGACGATTTGCGTGAAAAATTCCAGTCCGCCCAGGAACTCGTCGAGCAGGAGGACTTTGCCGAAGCCGCCAGGATCTTTCAGGAAATCACCGAGTCCAATGAGGAATTCGGCCCTGGCTGGTTTTTCCTCGGGTACGCGTTGCATATGGACGGGCAGCTGGACGAGGCCATGAAAGCACACGTTAGAGCCGCCGAGTTCGCAGATTTTGAGGGCATCGCCACTTACAACCTGGCCTGTGCGCATGCCTTGAAGGGAAACCGCGACACCGCGCTGGAGACACTGCAGAAGGCCGTCGATAACGGGTTCGACGATATCGGCCAGATCGAGTTTGATTCCGATCTGTATTCGCTACATAACGACTTCCGGTTTGCCAAAATGCTTTGCGAACTGGGCGGCGACGAGGAACTCGCCGAAAAAATGAGCGAGGCCGAAGCACTTGTGGGCAATCAGGAATTCGCGGAGGCGGCCGAAATCTATCGCGCCGTCCTGGAGGAAGACAAACGCAACGCCTTTGCCACCTATCGCCTGGGCTACTGTCTGCACGGTGCCGGAGACCTGGAAGCGGCACTGGAAATGCATACCAGGGCCACCAAATTCAAAGGTGTTGCTCCGGTTGCCACTTACAACATTGCCTGCGTCCATTCACTGCAGGGCAACACCGCAGAAGCACTCGATTTCCTGGAGAAGGCCGTCGAACTGGGCATGACCCGGCTGGATGCCTTCGAAGAGGACCCCGACCTGGAAAACCTGCGTGAGGAAGACAGGTTCAAGGAACTGGTGGCCAAGGTGCGTGAAATGCACGAACACCATCATGGCGACCACGACCACGACCACGACGACAACCACGATCATGATGACCATGACGATCACGACCACGACCACGACCATCACAAGAAAAAGGATGGCGTTTAACGCCTGAACCTGAAGTGAATAATAACAGTCCTTGCTCGGGACAATGGTCCCGAGCTACGAGTGACAAGACAGGAACGGACCATTGTCCGGACCATTGTCCCGTCTTTCGAACCGTGAGTGCTTGATCCTGGTCACTGTCAATGAGCGTTTGCCTAATCGGCTCGTGCACTGCCTCCGCCGACCCGTCCGATCTGGAAAGAGCGCACGCCGGATGTCGCAGCCCGTTGCCTTTCCTGAATGGCACGTGAGGCCCGGTCGACGGCACTTTCCGGCGACTCGAAATCGTCACCCGGCCTGCCAGGCAATGTCGGCAAGCTGGCGAAATGCGGGTTGTCTTGCATGCCCCGTGTACCGCCCAGACTGAGCGAACCGGATGGTGGCCGGCATCAACTCGAAGTAGTCGGCGGCGTAGACCGGTGCGGGGAAGTCGAATTCAAGCCGGATCTGGCGGAGATCCGTGCTCTCGGGCGACACCTCGGAGAGAAACTGCCAGAGGCCCGTTGCGAACTCTTCGGCGAGGATCTGATGGTGCCCACGATGAGCGGGTCGGATCCACAGATCAACGACCACCCAATCGTCCTGTTCGGCGAACTGGACTCGGTAGGCGTTCGAGGTCAGGTCGTGATATCGGAGTACGACCTCGAGGGCGTCGCCGATCGTGCTGCAGCTCAGAGCGGTGTAGCCCACCAAGCCGAGGTCGAGGATTTGCCGCGTGCGGCCGAATCGCAAGCATATGCCGGGGAACCGACTCGGTCCGTTCAGGTGGTGGAGGATCGCGATGAGGTCGCCCGGCTCCAGGACCGTGGGATCGGAGGAGAACGCGCTGTATTCCACGTCGAGCGTGGCGAAAGCTGCTTCGACCTGCGGCGCCGGCTCGCATTCGAGGACCTCGATAAGCCGACGCGCAAAGCTGTGATCGACCTGGCGGGTGACGTCCTTCAGTGTCCTCATGCGTGGCCTCCGCGCTTCTTGGCGGATAATGATACGTAATTGGCGACAAATGTCATTCCTATCGGGTAGGTGGGTGCCTATGGTGAAATGCCCCGGACGGGCAATCTGATGGCGAGTGAAGGCGGAC
>CAMYKF010000731.1 GCA_947258905.1 uncultured Pirellulaceae bacterium
GTGTCCGAGCACAACCAGTCCCGCGAATCGGGCTGTCGCAAGTACTGTCTAAAGAACGGACCCTGGCTGCTGGTGTGGTCCGAGCCACATAACGACCGCCTATCAACTCGCCAATCGTGCGAAAACTTCTCGTGGATTAGCGTATTTGCGACCTTCCGCATCAGAGAGTGCCGACATCGGAGTCTTATTCAAGCGATACCCGACTTCGCTCGGAGCCATGTCTCCTTTCAGGCAATACTTGGCTTCCTCCACCAGTTCGTTCATCGAGCCGGTTACCGAGCGGTTTAATGCCTTACCGAAGTAGACCGTCGCACTGGCGGGTGCAATGAACTTCCGGTAGACAAACTGCTGGCCGTCGTCCGCCGCGAACTCGCGAATAGTTTGCAGCGCCCGGGCGATGAAGATACCATCATCGGTGATCCCCTTGCCGTACATCACACAAGAATAAAGCGAAGCCGTGTTGGTCAAAATCATGTATTGGACTCGATCAGCCGTGAATAAGTGAGCGGACCAGTCGGCATATGGATTCTCATCCAATGGCATCTCTGTAAACGTGCCCGCTTTGATCTTCTTGTTCAGCTTTTGAGAGAGTCGAAAGATCACGATACGCATTCTTTCTGCGAAAAGTTGCTCTTGGACTTTTTGCACGGGAGAATCAATCCACGTCCAGACAGGTTTTGGCGCCTGAACAATCTCACGTTAACGCCGCCCCGGAATCTTCCGTTGCTGCGGTCGCTTGCGGCTCCTTGCCATGGGCACTCTCTTTAACCGCTGACGTTCCGCCTTTGCGTCGTCTCTGATCATTTGGAATCGAACAAGCGATACGAATCTCTCGCTGACTTCAATTCCGCAGTGTTGTAACGCATCGACAACCTGCGCAGGTTTAGCATGCATCCCCATTCGGGCAAACATATCCGTGATCGCTTTACGTCTATTCGTGGTCATCCACTTCCTGTTTTCGCTCACGTTATTATAATCGACTGACACCTCGCTTGAGCCTGCTGCGTGCGCGGTTCAGGGACCCGGCATGATATAATCGCCAACATGTCGATTAAGATCACTTGCGAGTCGTGCCAAAAACAGCACCCTCGACCTGGCCCAGGACCCCGATAATGGAATCCCCCTGGCACCTACGGAATCCGTGCCACCGGAAACCAATCCGGCTGCACTCACACCCGGCATCACGGATCACATGAAGGCCACCCACCGGTCATCGCCCGTGCCCGCCCAAAAACCGCCACCCGATTTGTCGGGCAAGTTGCCCGCGCTGTCTGGACAAGACGCGCGGCGCAAACGCGAAGACGAAATCGTCGCCGGCGTGACCCCCAAAGACGACTGGCGCAAGGATCTGAAACCGGTAGTCGATGATCACAGTTGCGATTTGATGGATGGCAGCATTGTGGACGGATTGCTGATGATCGTGGCCGGCGTTGTATTTGCGTCTGGGCATGGAATATGGGCTACATCATTGGCGCCGGTGTCGCCCTGATCGTCTTTGGCCTGGTGGCGTTGCTGCGCGGTCTTGCCTGACAGGCTGCGTAAACGGCCAAAACGTTCACGGATTGAAACACCTGCTGGTCCCTGATCTGCCGCTGCAACAACACCGGCGCGTACGCGCTTGCGAGCGCGGCAAAAAATGTCTACTTGAGGGCTCGCCAAGGCAGCGAGGTGGCTGGTGGTGGGGAAGCAAACGGGTCGGCAGCGCGATACGCCGCATGAAGTTTGGCAACTCGAAATGCATTGGGAAGCTGGCGACATTTTGGCGCGTGCGTTTTTTTGGACGGGTGGGCGCGAGTTGCGTATAAGGGACCGGACGGGTGTTGGCGCGCGACTCATGGATCTCTGACTGCGCACGGATATGGCGTACGTATAACGACGCCATCGACGACAAAAATCTTAAAAATTCCGGCGTAAAACCCATCAGTTTGGGGATTATTTTCCAGCTGCTTTTGCTGACGGCGGGACAGCGTGCTTGCCGACAGGAATCAGCAGCGGATTTCTGTTTCTGTTTTGTCAAGGACAAGGGAGTACGTATGTCTCATCATCACCCACAGTCATCCCAGGACCAACTGCCTGAGCAAAAGGAGGTGAATCGGCGCAAGTTTGTGCAGACGATTATGGCATCGATACCAGCCGCCAGTCTGGCTTGCGCTATTCCGGCCATGGCCGGCGACTCTGGTGACACGCCATCCGATGTGCGCAGGCCCAGCGGCGAGTGGATCTGCGCCATCCAGGTGTTGTTCCAGTTCGGCGATGACCTTTCGCTCTATTTAATGTTGAACTGCTCAACCAACGAGTTCTACAATTTTGTGGGAACCGCGAATATGCCCTTGGGCAAATGCGACAATCCCGAAGCCGGCGGTTGCCATCTGATGTCCACCTTCAATACCTATCCGCGCACGGACGATGAGTTGGGGTGGGTCCTTTCTCCGGATCTGGATGACGCAGCGGTCAAGCGAGTGGAGTATGTTTGCACGGCCATGAGGGCCAGTGTCACCCGCTAAATCTTCAATGGAATGATGCGGTCGCGGCAAGTCTGCCCCTTGCCGTGTCGCCGCGTTCCAGATTGGAGACGTCAACGGGACCTTCCGCTTTACGCGTCACGCGCTGTCAGCGGTCGGCTGCTGCGTGCACCGCGAAAACACAGCCGGGTGGCAACCATATGGATACTGGAATGGTGGCTGTTGTCACTGGAATGCGTCTTATACGAACGCAACGTCTGTTCCATCAACTCGGGCTGGTCGATTTTGACCGGTGTAGTGTGTGAAATGGTGGCAGTCCATTCACGGGCATCCGGATCTTTTTCCAAATAGCCGCCTTGAATCCCGCTCAAGAGTTCCTGGTAGAATGGCAGCCGCTTTCCAATGTTTTCCAAAAATGCCACGGCGTCATTGAAGGGCGTGCAGGCATACGGTGACGAGTCCGGGCCTGGTGGCGACAAAATAACCGGCACATCAATGGATGACGGAAGCTCGGCGCGATCAATCCACGTATCGTCGACCATAGTCATCCCGTTCAGGTCAGAAACCTCAACGGAAACAGGGGGTAAAACAATGGTGTCGCCGCGACGTCGCCAGGTGATGTGGCTGTGCAGCTGAGGATATTGGCGGGGACGCGGAACCCGACGGAAGACTTCATGAAACTCCCCGGATCCTGTCACCGCCACCACGAGATAGTCGCCGGGCGTCAACTCGGTTTCCACAGGACTGGTCCCGGCGGAAACGGACTTGTTGACCTGGGGAAAGCCTTGCTCATCCAGCGGGCAGAAAGTGACTTGCGCGCCGACTGGATTGGTAGTCAGCATGACAGGCACTTTTGTTGAGGGTGAGGCAGGCCAAAGATTCCACCCCAAGGCGCCTCCGGTCGCCAGCAAACCGCCACCGATCAACACTTTGCCGAGAAACTGGCGTCGTCCGGTACGTGGCAAGACATCCCGGCTGGCCAGTTCCCGTCTCAAGGCCCCGTTGTTCAGCACACGCAACAGGTCGTACTGCATTGCCTGGGCCGACTGATACCGCTTGAGCGGTGATTTGGACAAGGCCTTGGCGCAAATCGTCGCAATGCTCGCGGGAATTGGCGGATCCAGACCACGCAGATTCGGCGGTTCGACATGCAGAATCTGGTCGAGGATAACGCGACTGTTGCCCTTAAAGGGACGTCCGCCGGACAGGGCTTCGAACAACACCACGCCCAACGAGAATACATCGCTGCGTGCGTCGACTTGCTCGACATCGCCCCGCGCCTGCTCGGGAGACATGTAGGCAATCGTCCCCTTTAATAGGCCAGATACGGATTGCTGAAGACCGCTGTCGATGACCTTGGCCAGGCCAAAGTCGAGAACCTTGATGTGACCCAGCCGGTCAATCATGAGGTTCCGCGGTTTAATGTCACGGTGCACCACGCCCCGGTCGTGGGCAAACTGCATGGCTTCGGCCGTTTCCATGATCCAGCGTGCGGCATCGTCAACAGGCAGCGGACCTTCGATCAGCACATCATGCATGGAGATTCCGTCCACCCATTCCGTGACGCACACGTTCCACGCGGCGTGTTCGAAAGCATCCAGCAATCTCACGATGCGGGGATGATTCAGTTTCTTGAGCGCTTCCACCTCTCGTTGAAAGTTGAGTTCGCCGACTGGCAAGTCCGTTGCCCGAGTCAGCTTGAGCGCCACGCGACGATGACGGTTTGCGTCGAATGCGAGAAAGACGACGGCAAATCCGCCGCTGCCGGTTTGTTCCACCAGTTCGTAACTGCCAATCTTGCAAGGATATTCCGTCTCTTGCGTGCACATCGCAGCGGCAGTGTCGGCAGTATTCTGCAACAGGGAGTTGCCTGCAGGCTGGTGATCGCCATCAAAATGCTTGTCGACGTGCACCAACTCCTGCTGCAGCACGGTGCGTGCCTCGTCACCATGACAACGCTCAAGGAAATCGTCATGTCGTGGTTCATGACCCAGACTTCTGGCCATCTCGTAATCCGAAAGAATCGAATCGAGCGCGTTGCGGATCGCGGGATTCGTGCGATGCCAGGTTGTCATATGGGACATGGAAACAAATCAGGGGAAGGCATTCAGGGGATGGCTTGGGAGGCAGGGGCAGACTCGAGGCACGCAGGTGGTTGACCGGCAGGATCACTGTGGTTCAAGCGATTCCAGACGTCACGGATCAGGACCAGCTTTCGTTGCACGGTACGTGAGGACACACCCAGTCGCCGGGCAATCTCATCAGTATCGTGGCCGTCCAGTGCCAAATTGAGAATCTCGCGTGACCCCGCATCCAGCAGCCGCAACAGGTAATTGATGTCGTCTTGCAATTCAATCTGCAAGGTGGGGGGAGGACGTCGATCCTGTAGTTCGGAAAGCGAAATCTCCTGGTCTGCGAGCAGGCAGCGTTTGTCCGCTGTCGCATGACGCCGACGATCAATCAACTTGTGAAAAAGGCACGTCTCAAGGTAACGCCACAAGGAAATCGGAGTGTCCTGACGGGCGACCGAATCGGATCCAAAGTGGCGTAACGCATTGCGGAAAACACTTTGGGTCAGGTCTTCCTCGTCACAGTCAAATGACTCGTTGCGAAGTAGACGGCGGGCCTTGGCCAGAATGCGGGGCCAGTATTTTTTGCAGATATCATTGCCCGCGGTTTCATCGCCGCGCGACAGGTCCAAAGTCCACCTTGAAACGGATCCGGGCATGGGGGGTCACCGATTTTGTAGCCGCTTCTCTATCGTCCGTGACGTCGCCGTCGAGATCGAACATAACAATCGTTGTGGTGCGAAACAAGCTAATTCAGAATAGCTGAGTAGATGAACGTTTTCAGGGGGATTGGCTTCCCTGGGTCCGGGCCGTCAAGTTAGGAATCTTAACGATTGCCCAGCTTCACATACACAATGTCGAATTGACAGCAATCCATGCATTGCTTGCATGCTGGGGAAGGGAATTCCTGATACGGATTAAGGGGAATACCGATTTCGTCGTGCCTCCGCTAATGGCATAATCCCCGCGGAATTCAGGGCTTGATCACCTTGAATTTCTGGCTGATCAGCCGCGTTTAGCTCTTGTCGGGAACTGCCCTTTCCGACCGGAGCTTTTTTTATGTTGGTCTTTAACCGGGAATCTGCTGAGCCGACGGGACGTTCATTGCAATACAATTCGCGCCCCCAGGCACAGCGGCATCTTTCCCCGGCTGTGCGGCATCGACCAGCTGGGAGACTCGCGAACCGCCCAGCAGATACGGGCAGATCACTTCATCCACTCCCAGTTTGGCCATCCGGCCCGCCAGGTTTCCCTCCAGTGACAAACTGTAAACCGCTAGCCGGGGATGCAGGTCCTTGCAGGTCATGGAGATGAGCAGGTTGTCGACATCGGACTGGGTGGCAGCTACCACGCACCGTGCGTTGGCCAGATTGGCGTGCGCCAGTGCCAGTTCACTGGCGGGCGATTCTTCGATCAGAGGTACATCGGGAAAGCGGACACGTAACGACTCGATTTCTGATTGATCGTCGCTGATTACCGCTACGCGATGCTGGCCGGCATACAGGAATTCCAGAATGGATCGGGCGAACACGCCTGATCCGCAGATGATGACGTGGTTTTTGAGCCGACTGGCCATGCGTTTCATTCTCCGTTGCAAAAAGACACCGCGGATATCACCGTCAACAAAAACACTGGTTATTCCCGCCGTCCAGCAACACATGCAAACGATGGAAACCAGAATTAAACCGGACGTAAATGCCCGACCGGGAGGACTCAGTTTGTGGAATCCGAGTGTCCCGGCGGCGATGAGCGCGGCAACGATGAGAGCCAGTTTGAGTACGCGTTGTAAAACCACTTGTATTCAGGGGGACAAGCAAACAGCAGGTTCAATTTTCGATCAGCTTCCCGCCCCGGCGAGCACCTCGAATTCCTCTCGTGAGGACTCGACAACTTCTTCCCGGCGATCCGGTTCCAAACCGGCAATGATCCGGTTATGCGAATATTGTTCTGCATCCAGGGGCTGGGCCTCGCTGCCGATCCCGTCGCTAATCGCCACATGATTGGCGGCTTCCACGACCTCGGACAACGGCGTGGGCAAAGGCTGTGCCTGGTTGCCGTGATGATGACCGATGACTCCGGTGATCTCGGCCGGGAATCCCCATCGTCGCGCGCAAATCTCGCCGACTTCCTGATGCGAGATGCCCAGAACTTCCTCTTCAACCCTTAGAATCTCGTGCGGATCGGCCGCTTCGACCAGCTTGCTGTAATCGGATGACAACAACTGGGTGAGGACCAGTTTGCCAATGTCGTGCAACACGCCACCGAGGAATGCCTGATCGGGATCACAAACTTCTTTCTGCCGTGTCAGATTTCGTGCAACCGAGGCACAGCCCAGGGAATGTCGAAACAGTTGCTCCCGAAAGCCCTGTCCGTGATCACCTTCGCGAAACATCTTCATCGCCGCAAACGACGCAGCCAGCCGCGAGATGTTGCGACTGCCCAAAATAACGACCGCGTGCGCGATGGTGTCAATTTGCCGGGCATATCCGTACAGCGGGCTGTTGGCCACGGCAAGCACACGGGCTGCCATGGCCGGTTCCGTTTCAATGATAGAAACAACTTCATCCGTCTGGCCTTGCGGATCCTGGCAGGCGTTGAGCAATGCCAGCGCGCCAGCTGGCAACGGCTGGACAGAATCCAGATCCTGCAGTTGCGTCAGCAGCATTTCGCGATTGGCCGAGAAAGCAGAGTTCGTCATGGAAGTCCGGGGAAATCAAGCGAGTTCGATGGTCAGAGTACTGCCGCCGGGTTATCGATGGGGCAACGGAGCGCTTGTCCGTCAAAGTCCGCGAGGCCCGGAATTGGACCGTGGGGCAGTCCGGCACTGACGATTGGACGGAATACAGGGGATCCTGCCACCGAACTGACCCGTCAGCGGGTTGGCCAGGCGGGCTGCGGGCTGTCTATCTCAGCTGCCGGTCGATCGATTGAATGTAGATCAGGACTTCGGCCACAGTTTGATACAAGTCCAGCGGAATTTCGCTGCCGATCTCGACCTGACTGTACAGGGCTCGTGCCAATGGTTTCCGCTCGACCACCGAGACTTCGTGGGCCCGCGCGATCTGGATGATTTTGCGCGCGAGATGATCGCGACCCTTGGCGACAACCACGGGCGCAACCATGGTTCGCGGCTCGTACTTCAAAGCTACGGCAAAATGCGTGGGGTTGGTGATGACCACCGTCGATGAGGGGACATCCTGTAACATGCGGCGCTGGCTCATCTCGCGTTGCAACCGCTTTCGACGCGCCCGTACATGCGGATCGCCCTCTTCTTCCTTGTGTTCGTCCCGCAGTTCCTGGCGGGACATTTTCAGATCCTCGATATGTTTCCATTTTTGAAAGACGAAATCGCCGATACCCAGCAGGACCAGGCCAGCCGAAACACCGGTCATCATGACCAGCAACAGGTCCAGCATCATGTCCAGGGAACGCTCCAGAGAATCATCGGCCAGCCAGCCGACCTGATCGTACCGTGTTACCACGATGAAATACACAATGCCCGAGATCACCGAGAGTTTGAACAGGGACATCACGCCCCGCATTACGGAACGGGTCGAAAACAGCTTCGAAACACCCTTTGCGGGATTCAGTTTTTCAAGGTCCAGGTGCAACGCCTTGGGGGATAGCTGAAATCCAGTCATCAGACCGCCGGTCAGCAATGTGGCAACAAACGTGATCAAAACCACTGGCAGACAGATCAACACGACCTGCCACGTGGATTGTGTCAGCAGGTTTGTCCACAACTGATCATCCCGTGCCGCCGGGCCAAAATCAGACAGCAATTCGACGATTGCTTCTTGCAGCCCATGCATGAACCAGTCGCCCAGAAGAGCGAACACGAGGGACGTAATCAACAATGCGATGCCATTGGTCAGGTCGGTACTGTAGGCGATCTGACCCTTTTCGCGGGACCGTTCCAGCTTGCGCGGCGTCGGTTGTTCGGTGCGGTTCTGGTCAGTCTGACTGGACATGATGGGTTATCGGCGAGGACCGTCAAAGCGAATGCAGCAGGGATTCAATCATCTGGCGGGCGGCAGCCATCTGGGAGTGCAGACCGCTCCAGATTTGTGGCAAAAAGATCAGCATGGCCAACAAGCCCAGCAACAAGCGAATTGAAAGGCCGATGGAAAACAGATTGAGAGACGGCACGGCGCGGGCCAGCACCAGCAAGGCGATGAGCGCCAACATCATCACGATGGCGACCGGCATGGCAATCATCAATCCGTTGCCAGTGAGTTCGGCAAAGGCCCCACCGGCCAAACTGACTGACTGCATATCCCAATGATTACCGGCAGGCACCAGGCGAAACGACATATCCAGTGTCCAGACCAGAAAATGATGCAGATCCAGCACGAAAAACATGACCAGGGCGATCGATTGCATAATCGTGGCCACAATGTTGTTGATCGCTCCCGACGATGGATCGGTCATGGTCGCCATGCTCAACCCGAGTTCCTGGCCGATATAGGCGCCGGCAATCTGCATGGGGACAAAGAACAGATGGAAGGTAAAAGCCAGCAATCCTCCGAGCATCAGTTCACGTACGACCAGCACGATCAGCAACGCCCAGTTATCGGAATCGGTGGCCCAAATCAATGCAACTTCGCCTGGCCCGTCCTGGCCGGCAAACCAGAACAGCGTCAGCGAAAGCACCAACCCCAGCTTGACCAGTCGCGGCGGCCTGAGCGATGTCCACACCGGTACAATCATCCAGAATGTAGCAACGCGCACCAGAATCAGCGCGAAGCACAGAATCCAGGCTTCGGTCATGTCGCAACGCCCGCCATCTGTTCAAACAGCTTCTGCGTAAACGCGATGAGCACATTAAGACTCCATGTCAGCGACAGCGCGATGACAACGGCGACGGCCAGAATGCGCGGCGCGAAGGTCAGCGTCTGCTCCTGAACACTGGTGATGGTCTGCAACATTGCGATGACCAGTCCCACGACCAGACTGGTGATGACCGTGGGTGCAACCAGCAGGAGACCCGTGAACAGGAACTCGCGAACCAGTTGTGCCATTTCGTCAGGTCCCATGATTAACTTCCTTGAATTGAACTGGACTATTCATCAGGTGTTTGTTTCAGCTGGCTCATCGTCTGGGCGATTTGTGCAGCTAGTGGACGGTCGCCCAGCCCCGAGATGATTTTCGCGGCTTCGCGTTCTGGCAGCATATCCAGCAAGCGTACCGCCATTTCCATGTTGCCATCGTCACACAGTTGTCGAATGAGACCGGCAGCCTCCTCGTCCGCCATCTCCTTCAGCACCTTGGAGACGGTACGCAAGTTTTCAGACAGGACCGGAGCTGGCAGGTCGCTGGCCGTTGCCCCGGCCGGGGCTCGTCAATCATGAACGTCAGCTGTCGTTGGCGTTCCTCCAGCAGTTTTTCCCGGTCCAGCAAGTGCTTTTCACGCTGGCGGATTGAATCGTTGAGTCGCAAAACCGTTTCCGCCGGCAAGCTGCCTGGTTGATGCTCGCCATGATGGGTCACGCTGGTCCGGGTGACGTCTTGCTGGCTGGTCGGTTGGCGGGATGTCGGGGCAAGCTCGGCCTGAGCCGACTCTTCAGGCTCCACTGGAGCCGGGCGCAGGAACCAGGAAGCTGTCGCCGCCGCCCCAAACAACACCACGCCGGTAACGAACATGATCAAAAACCTCGTCATCGATTATTCTCCTTCTGGTCGGGACCACTGTCTCATGATGATTTCAGACAGATCATTCAGCTCTGCCTTTTCCGCGGCCACAGTCCGCGCTGCCTGCTGTTCGTGTTCGAGCAGTTCATACGATTCAGCCTTGATTCTCTCTGCGGTGCTGGCGGCGACCTTGTGGTGCCAGTTCGCCATTTTTTGGTCGACACCTTCCCGGGCCGAGTCTATTTCGTGACGCAGGTGTTTCAGCACATCCTGGTGTGCATGAGCCAGTCGCGCACCGCCACTCAAATCCTGGTGGCTGGCATCGGTCACCTGATCAAATCGCACATACAGGTCGTTCAGACGCTGTACGGACCGGTCCAGCTCGGCCTTGCAGCGAGCCGCTTCCATTTCTGCCAGCCGCTGCCTTTGCTTCTGGTACTTGTGCAATTTTGCGATGGAAAAATGAGTCCGGGACACGTGTTCACTCCGTTTTAATGTCATACATGCGTGGCCGGCACGGTCGCCGATGCCAGCTGGGCGAGCCGTTCGATTTGGCTCATGGTTTGTTCCCACGTAACGAATTGACCGACGGGTTGTTGCAGAAAACGGTCCAGTTCCGGTTTCAGGCGAACAGCCAGATCAACAATGCCGGAAGTACCGGGCTGGTAAGCTCCGATTCGAATCAGGTCCTCGACTTCGTGGTACTCGCCGAGCATTTCGCGTAACCGCAATACCCGCTGGATATGGGCGGCTTCGGTCACCTGATTTGCTACACGGCTGACACTGGACAGGATGTCGACGGCCGGGAAGTGACCTTTTTCGGCCAGCTTGCGATCCAAAACGATGTGTCCGTCCAGCATGGAACGCGCGGCGTCGGCGACCGGCTCGGAGGTATCGTCCCCGTCGACGAGCACGGTCAATATGCCTGTGATCAGACCGCAGTCGCTGGTGCCCAGTTGTTCGATCAGGTTGGCCAGCAGCTGAATCGCCGAAGGTGTGAACCCGCGAGAACTGGGAGGCTCGCCAATCGACAAACCGAGCTCGCGTTGCGACCAGGCCAAACGCGTCAGGCTGTCGGCCATGAACAGCACATGTTTGCCCTGTCGCCGAAACCAGTCGGCAATGGTGAGAGCAGTTTGGGCCGAACGAATGCGCAACAGCGGGGGTTGTTCGGCAGTGGATACGATAACCACCGAGCGTTGCAGGCCGCGTGTTCCCAGGCATTGCTCGATAAAGGGACGTACTTCGCGGCCGCGTTCCCCAACCAGCACAACGACGTTGACATCGGATTGCGCGTGTCGGGCAATTTCGCCCAGCAGCGTACTCTTGCCTACGCCGCTGCCCGCAAACAATCCGATGCGCTGCCCGGCTCCGATGGTCAGCATGCCATCGAGGGCTTTTTGTCCAGTGACAAACGGCTGGTTAATGGGCCGGCGCGTCATCGGATCGGGTGAGGCATTCTGCAAGGGAATCCAGTCTTCAAAGATCAGCGGTGCTGCGTGATCGAGTGGCTGGCCCAGTGCGTCGATCACGCGACCCTGCAGCCGTGCTCCCACTGGAACCAGCATCTGGCGATTTAATCCAACGACCGTGGCGCCTGCAGTCAGCGAAACCGTTGATTGCAACGGCATGAGTTGTGAATGACCGGAGGAAAAGCCCACGACTTCTGCCAACACCGGCTGACCATGCCCGCTGAGCACGTAACACAACTCGCCCACGGTGGCTGTCAGCGTGGCGGTGAGAATGCCACGCGCGCTAACCAGATGCCCGGCGTTCCGGAAATCGGCGCAGTCCCTGACCCGGGAGACCAGTTTGTCGACGTTCAATTTCGGCTTCATGAAGAATCTCCAATAAGCTTTGCCGGATTTCGCCCAGCTGAATGGTCGGATCGTAAAACAACGCAAAGCTGTTGGCGTCCAGCCGCGCGCCACCGCGTGGCAAGTCGGGACTGGGTAGCCAGGTGACCTGGTCATATACGGCCCGTACCGATTCATCACCCGTTTTCAACTGTTGCAACAATTCCAGATCCTGTGGATGGAGCAATACCGTGGCAGCATCGTGGGCATCAACGTGCACCAGCAGCTCGTCAATCATTTCCGACAGCGGATATTCATCGGCCTCAATCTTGCCAAACAGGATCTTGCCGGCAATCGTCACTGCCAGCTCGATCGCCAGTTGATGCAGGACAGCGATCGATTCGCTACGTCCGGAATGCAATTGCAGCAATTGCTCAACCAGTTGCTCCAGCGATTCACCCAGGTGTTCTACAGGTGTCGGGCCCGCCGGTGCGGTTGGCGCGGACGACGTAATCGTCGTCCTTGGGGATTTGCAATCCGCAACTTGATCACCGGACAGCCGCACCTCGCACGGAGACTGGTGGAATTGCACGCGATGGATGGACCCTGATCGGCTCATGGCAGTTCGTTCAACTCCCCGTTGGCGTCAAGCTGGGCGATCAGCTGGGCGATTTGCCTGCGGGCGGCGGCGACTTCTTCATCGCTGGACGCCTGTTGAAATTCCATTTCCTCCTGCAAGGCCGCGGTCGCGCGTTTGGAGAGGTTTTCAAAAATCCGGCCGCTGATCTCCCCGTCCACGTCTTGCAAGGCGACCACCAGCTGCCGGGTGTCGACCTGACCCAGCAATTTTTGCACCGAGCGGTTGTCATACTGGACGATGTCGTCGAAGACGTACAGTAATTCCTGCAGTCGCGTGGCGGTTTCCGGGTCGCTCTCCCTCAACTGTTCCATCAGTCGCGCCCGGGTTGCCTTGGGCAATGCCCGCAGCAAATCCGCAGTCTTTTGGTCGATATCCCGGTTTTCCATTTGAGCCGGTTCGATCAGCGCGCCTTTTTCCACCGTGGTCCGTGCGACCCGCATCAGCAAATCCTGTGGCACACTGTTTGGTTGTTGCAGGGCAAAGAAAGCACCGGGTTGTTGTTCGGCCGGCAGCAGGTCCAGGACGCTGGCCGCTGCTGCGTTATCCAGGCAGGAAAGCACCATGCCGATCGTTTTGGCGTGCTCATTGGCCAGGGCACCGGCAATCTGCAGCGGAGCCAGACGTTGCAGGTCGGCGATGGGATCATCCGAGGGCTGGAAGATCTTGAGGCGGGGGCGTGCAGGCACTGGCGCGACAACTTCTTCCTCGTCATCCACGGGCAAATCGTCAAACGATTCGGCAGCCCAGTTGGATGGTGCATTGGCTGTTTTCAGGGCAAAACGAAAAAAGGTCTCAAAATCATCCAGCACGTCGTTCAGTTCATCAGCCTGCGGTGGCTGGCTAGCCAGTTGGTCAAGAGCTTCGCGCACCTGGTCCGCCTTGTCGCCCGCCAGCCCTGCCAGCGCAGGCTCGGTGACGTCGCTTCCCAAGCCGGATAGCAACAAGGCAATTCGATGAACATCATTGAAACGTTGCATGGGAGACAGGTTTCACCCTGCGAGTTTTCCAGGTCGGTGCTTAATCTGGCGTTAGGCCGCCCGGCGAGATTCTTCCGGGACAGCACCCGTTTCGCCGGCAGATTCATCATTGATCCATGCCGCCATGATGCTGGACAACAGCTCGGGATTCTTTCGTGCCAATGTGGCCAGTTCGCTCAATTGCCGGGCGCGTTGCGGCGTTATGGTGGCAGCTCCGTCGCCGCCTCCGGGAACTTGCACCGGTGTGATTCGTTTCAAGGTCAGCAATCCCAGAATCAGGGCCACCAGCGCAGCCACGCCCAGGGAAATATTGCGAATCAACGGCATCCAGGCCTCCAGCGGTGCAGCTGGTTCGATGAGATCCAGCAAAGTCGGCTCTTCGGCTGCCATGGTCTCAACGACGACCAGTTCAATTCGATCCTTGCGCGAGTCGTCAAACCCGACTGCCTGCTTGATCAGGGATTCGATTTCCACACGCGTAACGTTGGGTTGCGTGGCGGAGTCGTCGCTTTCATTGCCGGTTGTGGATGTTGCGTCATCGCCGGCTGCACCTGGCGGTTGGGGTAACTCCACGATGGCGGCAATGGAAAGTCGCTTGACGCCACCGGGCAAGGTGGTTCTGGTTTCCTCGACGCCGTTATCAAAGTATTCCGTTTTGCTAGTTTCGCTCTCCATCATGACCTGCTTGGAACCCGAGCGGCGTGTGCCGCCATTCAGGTTGGCGGCGGCACCGGCCTCGCCTGTGGCCAGCGGATCGGCCTGGGTTCCTGTGGTAGTGGTGATTTCCTCGCTGGCAGGAACTTGCTCCTCGGAGTCATAACTTGTGCCCTTTTGTTCAATCTTCTGCAGATCGACCTCAGCGGTAACCCGTACCACCGAGCGACCGGACCCCAGCAGCGTTTCCAGCATCGTTTCTGCCTTGACCGCCAGGTCGTTTTCGATGTGTCGGCGGTATTCCAGCTGTCCGCCGATCGCCGTTCCGGTTTCGTCCGCGTCAAACATCTGGCCTTCCGTGTCGAAGACCTTGACGTTTTGGCGACGCAAACCTTCCACGCTGTTGGCCACCTGCGAGGCAATCAGTGATGACAGGTCGCGAGTGAATCGCTGACCGGCTTGCATCTCGATCGTCACGCTGGCCGTGCGCTCCACCTGTTTATTGATAAAGGCGGAACGTTCGGGGACGCCCAGATGCACGGTTGCCGACTGGATTGACTTGAGACGGGCAATCGTTTTGCCCAGTCGAAATTCCAGGTGCCTGGCCTTTTGACGTTCCTTGGCTCCCGGGTCCGTCAGTAAGAACGAACTCCCCGGTTCCGGCTCACGCTGGTCGGGAGGCACGATGTCCTGGATCGCCGCGATGGCCTCAGCCCATCGGTTCTCGTCGACCATGATCCGGTTGCCCAGCACATTGCTCTTGTAGGCGATCCCGCGATCATCAAGGGTGCTTTTAACCTCCGCAGCGATCTGCGGATCGAGATCATTGGCCAGCGGAATATAGCTGGGTTGCATGACCCACCAGGCAACGCCGGCGATCATCAGCACACTGAGTGTGCCCATGGCTATTACGGACACACGAGCCGTCACGCTGGTCTGGTCCCAGACCTTGCGTAATGAGTTCACAAGATTGTTCACGTCAACTGCCCCTTAACGCGATTGAAGTTGAATTGGATTTGGCGGAGTTTGCCAATCGGGTGCGACGCAGACCTAAACCTGCATTCGCATGATCTCCTGATAGGACTCCACCAACTTGTTACGCATCTCCAGCACCAGTCGAAACGACAGGTCGGCACGAGCCGCCGTCAGGACAACCTGGTGCAGACCGTCCGACTTGCCGGCCGCCAGTTCCTCGATGGCCTTGTCGGCTGCCAGTTGCTGCTGGTTGGCCTCGGTAACCATTTGCGCGAACGCGTTTCCCGGTGACTTGTCAGCGGACCTGGCCGTGGCGGACGTTGCCGCGGCGGGGGACACGCTGGTGACCGGAATGATCGGTGAAACCGACATCAGCGATTACCTCGCAGCAAGGTCAGTGTCTGCTGTGCCATCTCGCGAAACGAACGAATCGAGCGCAGGTTCGCTTCGTACGCCCGGCTGGCCGTGATCATGTCGACCATCTCGTAGGGAATTTTTACATTGGGCATGGCCACCATGCCGTCCGCATTGGCGTCAGGGTGGCCGGGATTGTAGACCATGGGAAGTTCGCCTTGATCCTGCGTGACGCCCAGCACGCTGACGCCGGCCATTCGGTCGACCGTACTCTGGCTGGCATCCTGCGGATCACCCATTTGCGCAGAAAACACGACTTGTTGTCGACGATAGGGTCCGCCTTCGGGAGAGCGCGTAGAGTTGGCGTTCGCGATGTTATTCGCGATAACTTCCATGCGATAGCGCTCCGCCGTCATACCGGTGGCGCTAATATCAATTGCGGAAAAAGTGGAGTTAAACATATTCTGCCCAACATGTTTACGATCTGGCCTGGTTTTTGAATCGCTACTGTCCGGTAATGGCGCTCCGCAAAAGTGAAAACTTGGCCAGCAACAGGTGCGAGTACGTCTCGAATTGCAATGAGTTTTTGGTAAGCAAGCCCAACTCACGGTCCAGATCGACGTTGTTTCCGTCCTCGCGCTTAACCAGCCCGCGTGTTTCCTCGACGATGGCTTGCACAGCCGGATCACTGGCCAGCTGCTCCATCGACTGTTGAAAACTCACATCCAGGTTGCGGTAGCCGGGAGTGTTGACGTTCGCAATGTTCTGACTGACAACGCGATGCCGGACCTCGGCTTGCTGCAACAGTTGGCTGAGCGTATCGATTTGGGAAGATTTGCCGATCATATGAACTAGATCGTCTGTACTGGCAAGCAGCTTTAGTCAAATCCTGCTGTTGCTGGCGTCAGGATAATGGCAGTTTGCGACGACAGCGTTGACTGCTGGCGCGAATTTCGTGGTAGAAGCGAAAAGTCGGAATATGGCAGCTGTGTGACAAGTTCCGGCGCAGTCAATCGATAAGGAAGCAGCAGGTGACAACGCGCGTCAGGAAAGCCTCGAGAAACATGGACATCGCCACCATCATTGGACTGCTGCTGGGGACCGGTCTGGTTATTGGCTCGATCTTGATGGGGGGCGGAGGCGGCCTTGGGCCCTTTATTAATATTCCGTCCATGATGATCACGATTGGTGGATCCTTTTCCGCCTTGTTGATCAACTTTCCGCTGAAGAACGTGCTGGGCGTGGTTTCGGTCGTCAAGAACTGCTTCATGCACAAGCTGCCCAGTGCGCAGGAAGTCATTGAACAGTTCAAAGTCTATGCTGGCATCGTTCGCAAGGATGGAATTTTGGCGTTGGAAAACAGCTTGGAAGAAGTCACCGATCCGTTTCTGCTGCGTGGCCTGGAAATGGTGGTTGGCGGCAATTCTCGCGAGGATATCCAGCAAGTGCTGGAGACCGAAGTCGCTTACATTGAACAACGTCACCAGGGCGGCAAAAAGATTCTTGAGTCTCTGGCCGCTGCCGCTCCGGCCTTCGGCATGATCGGAACGCTGATTGGTCTCGTGCAGATGTTGCGTACCCTGGACGACCCCAGCCAGATCGGTGGCGGTATGGCGACGGCCCTGTTGACCACGTTGTACGGTGCCCTGACGGCCAACCTGTTTTGCATCCCGCTGGCCGGAAAACTGGAAAGCCGCAGCACTGAGGAACTAACCGTGCGGGAATTGATGACGGCGGGTTTGGTCTCCCTCGTCGACGGTCAAACTCCGCGGGCGCTGGAGGAACGACTGCTGGCCTTTGTGCCTCCGGGATCGCGCCCGGTTACTGAACAGGCAGCCTGACAACACGCAGTGAACGCATGAGGAAGAAGAGCCCACCTCCGGAATCCAATGGTGACGTGCCGCTGTGGTTCATGACTTACAGCGACGTGATCACGCTGATGATGACATTTTTTATTCTGCTTTTGACTTTTGCCACCAGCGAACCGGAAAGATTTGAACAGATGAAGATATCAGTTTTTGGTGCCAGCGGAGCGACGGGACTGGTCGACGAAAAGCCGGAAGGAATTGAAAAGGACTCATGGGCACTGCGTGTCCGGCCCCGCGCCAGCCGCTTGACCAGCCGCGGATCGGAAGTGCCGCCCGTCGAACGCGACGCACCCCGGGAATCCCTCGACAAAGGCCTGAAGGGTCTGGAGCAAGATCAGGAAAGGCAGATCGTCAACGTTCTGACGATTGTTTTGCCAGGCAATTCCCTGGGGACCCCGCAGGGTGAGTTGTACGACTTTGGTGAACACAACATGAAAATGCTGGCCAACATGATGCGTGTTCGATCCTGGCAGGCAACATTTGAAATTTCCGCCGACTACCAGCTGAATCGGGCACTGGCCTGTATGCAGTTCATGTATCACGACCTCGGTATCGGGCCCGAACAGGTCGCCGTAAGCCGGGATGAATTTGCTGACATCGCGAACGACGACATTCGCATCATTCTGAGAAATTTCAAAAACCGCTCCCATGTCCAAACGCAATCGCAAACCGCCGAGCAAGCCCAGTAACGCCTATCTGATCTCGTTCGGCGACACAATGACGGCCATGCTGGCCTTTTTCATTGTGCTCAACACGCTGGCCAAGGAACAAACAGGTGCCAACCTGCATGCCGGGACCGGTTCCTTTGTTACGGCAATCAACTCCATGGGCTTGCCCGGGCTGTTTGCCGGTGACACGTCCAAACGGGTGCACCAGATGCAGGACGCCAGTCCCAAATACGTCGTCAATGATAGTGACCAGACGAGTGAGGGCGCTGGTGAAGGACCAGATGAAGAGGACAACCAGTTGCGTGTACTGGACCGCGATGCCGAGAACATGCAACGTGTGATCGTCGAGCTGGAGCAGCAATTCGATGTGCAACTGACCTCGCTGGAGACCAGCTCGGTGGCATTCGACCTGTTTGAAAAGCTGGGCACAGGAGATGAGATTCTGCCAGACTCGGCTCGCAAGGTGCTGATTCAGTCAATTGGTACCATGTCGCGGCCCGCTTATCGCATGGAGGTCAACGTCTGGTCACCCACACCCAGTGCCAGCGCATTGAAACGATCGACCGAATCGGCATTCCTCATCCGTCAGGCCATTCGCCGCGAGTTTCCCTTGCTCACGCGTCGCGATGACGCCATCAGGGCCACCGCCAATCTGTGGCCGCACAGCGATGAACGCCGCCCCGTCATGTCAATCACGCTGATCAAGGAAACCACCGAGTGAGGGACAGGCGGCATCCATGCAGTGCCCGGCGATCTAGCCGGCTTCGCGTTGCTTTTTCCGGAAATGCGGCGCGGGCACTGCGGGCGAATGGCCTTGCAGGCGAATCGTGTCGACGGTGCGTCGAGATCCGAGGATGGCAATGGCATGTTCAACGCGGGAAATCTGGTTGCGCAAGGCAAATTCGGGCGAATTGGCCCGGTGCAACAATGCATCGGACAGTCCGGGAATCTCGCGAATCAGCGCCAGCATCTGCTCCATCTCGGTATGGGGCGATTGCGCCAATTCCTCGAGACTGCGCAGACGATGGCTGATGACTTCAGCAGTTTCCTGGCTTGGGGTTGCCTGACTCTCCATAATCCCTACCCAAATATCTAACCCAGAAAATCCAGCAAGTTGTTACTTTGCAGAATCGACAGCGCTGCGTAGTTGAATTGCATCGTCGTTTGCAGAGTCTGCATTTCCACAATGACGGCCGCCAGATCCGCCGACTCCTGTTTGTTTAGTCGCGATTTCAAATCGAGTTGATGGTCCTCGTTTCGAGCAGCCAGCTGTTCAAGATCCTGCAACGCGACGGACTGTTCGCCGACGTGATCCAGCAAGTGGCTGCTGAGGCGTTCCAGATCCACCGCTCGGCGTTCAAATGCACGGTTCAGTTCCGCATCGTCGAAATGTCGGTTATTCAGCAAATCATCTTTTAGCTCCAGCAAGACCGTGATTGCATCCGCCGTTCCCGTGAACTCGATAGATTCCGTGCCGGTAAACCGGATGCCGGATGAATCGATATTGGCGACGCGCCCCGACAATTCGCTGCTTACCACCTGGTTCGAGGAAAAGTCAATATCGGTTGTAGTCTGGCCGCCGTCAGTCGATAGAGTACCGCTGGCTGACAAAGGGACATCGCCGGAGAATCCCGCAAGCACGGCGGTTGTGTCAATAAACACCACCTCGCCCAGAGGACCTGTCACACGCAGGTTGGTGTCCGTTGATTCCCAGTCGACCGCCGCGCCGCCGTTAAGCGAAACACGGCCTGACGTGCCGTTACCGCTGATGTCCTCGATCGTCAGCCGATGATCTCCCATGGATCCGATGACGGTATCACCCGCTAAGCTATCTGTGCCTGGCGTGATGCCTGATCCGGCGCGGTAGATAGTGGCACTGTGTTGAACGAGCAGGTTCGTACGGCCAATTTCGCTGTCGGTACCTGTGCCCGCCTGGGCGCCGGTAGCACCCAGAAACAGGGACTCGCCGCGTGCAGCAGCCTGAAACACCTCAACCCCGGTAAAGGTAGAGCGGATGGAAATGGACTCACTGATTACCGTTTCGGCGTTCTGTTGAGCACCGGCGTAAACGACCAGCGGAATCGCCAGGCCTGAATCCTCGAGCAGCTCGAACGGCCGGGTCTCAAACGCGGTCCCTGAATAAAGATAACGACCCTGATCGCGGGAATTGGCGGTGGCCACCAGTTGGTCGATGATGCCGTCGACTTCGGCAGCCAGAGCGGCACGGTCGGATTGCCCGAACGACTGCGGGGCGTCCAGTGCAATCTGTTTCGCGCGGTTGATCAGGTTGTTGACCTCCAACAGGCGACTGACGCTGGTGTTCAGGGGCTGCTGCAACTCGGCAATGCGCAGATTTTGCGTTTCCAGCTGGCCCAGCGCACGATTCAGCGTCCGGATCGATCTGGTCACGACCGGGTTTTCCGACGGCGTCGAGTATTGCAGGCCGGACGAAGCCTGCTGCTGCAGCGTCGCCATGCGAGTCAGGTGGTTGCGGTTTTGATAGATGGCCGTGCGGGACATCGACAGGGGCGTTATTCGAAACATCAGCCTACCTCACCATATTCATTAGCTCGGCGAGCGTTTCATCGATCGCGGTGATCACGCGAGTCGCGGCCTGAAAGGAGCGTTGATACTGCAACATCAAGACCATTTCCTCGTTTGGATCCACGCCGGAAATTGCTTCGCGTTCCCTGAGCAGGGAATTGTCATAGACAGCAAGGTCCGTCTGCATAAACGTCAGTTCATTGACCTCGATCGCGATATCCGCGGTCATGCCGTCAACAAAATCTTCAAACGAAAGACTGTCGGCAACCAAAGGCTGCTGACGAAGACGTAGCATCCGCTCAATGTTGCTGCCATCGCCAGCGTGGAGAGTCCGTCCCGCGGCAAGCCGATCCGGATGATCGGAAATCTCGGCTGACACGCGAATATCACCTGCCCGAGTACCCTCAAAGAATGTATTCAGGCCAAGGCCGACCAGCAGCCGTGACGTATCCGCGTCGGCAACTGCAAACACCTCAAACGAATCCTTGTCTCCTAGCTGTCCGGACTCAATGGCCAGCGAAACACCGTCTCCCACGTCGATGACCGAGCCAGGTTCATAGCCCCGACCCAGATTGAATTCCGACAAGACCTGACCCGATTCGTCCAGGACACCGAGGCTGAGCGACTCCGACACGCCCACCTGACCGCTGCCGATCACTTCGAACCGCAAAGTCCGATTGTCTGTTCCCTGGTAAACTCCCGAAAACGCAATCAATGCATCGCCGGATACCCCGCTACGATCCGGTGCGTCGGGCAGCTGACCCGCAAAATCAAAGCCATATCCTGGCTCGGCAAGAATTGACAACGCGTTGGTGTCAGGATTGATGACCGCCTGCAAATGCGGCAGTTGGCTGATTTCATCTGCGATGTCCTGCAGGGATTGAGTATTGGGATCGATCGAAATGCGGTTCTGGCTAATGCCTCCCTCGGGATCGTGAATCGACACGAACAATTCGCCGCGTGCGATGTCAAACGGCAACCCGGCATCGGTCAGTGGCAATGACGCATCCCGGACGACACGGTGTGTGGTGAGCAAGTTAAAAGGTCCGGACGCGCTGACGCCGGTGGACTGAACATGATCGAGTTCCTGAATCAGTGTGGCCGCCAGTTCATCCAGCTGTTGCTGGAGGGCGGGTATCAAGTCATTTAGCGCTTGCGCGCTGGCCGCCAGCCGGCCGCCGCCAAATTCGAGTGGAGTGGTGCCATCCGGCCTTGTGAACGTCACCGTGCCATCGTTGAGGTAATGGGCCTCGATCGCGAAGGTTGTATGCGAAATCGAAACGTGATTTTGGGCAAACTGGTAGGCGAAGCCTCGTTCCCGGGGTAATGCCACAATATCGATGGATTCGGCGATCTCGTTGACCAATTGCTGATGTGCATCCAGCAGGCTGTTGGGCTGCTGCCCGGCCGCCTGGGCCTGCGTGATTTGACGGTCCAGTCGGGACAGCGCCTCCAGCTGGCGATTCACCGATTCGATCTCCTGGTCAATATCCTGCCGAGTGGCGGTTTGCAGGCTTCCCAGATCAGCGGTAATCGAGTTCAGTTCATTCGCCAGAGTTCGCGACTTGTTGATGACGACGTGTCGCCGGGTGCCGTTGTCAGGCTGACCCTGCCACGCGTGCAATTCGTCAAAGAACTGTTGCAGTCGCTCATTTAGCGATCCAGCGGAAGGGCTCAAACGACGCTCCACCTGACTGGCGATATTCAGCGCCTGATCAACCTGACTGAGGCTGGCAATATTACGCGTCAGTGCCGATTCCACAGCGCGACTGGCAATCTGGTTAATCCGACTGATGCTGGCGCCGGTGCCTCGCCAGAATTGGCCATCATACAGTGGCTGATCCTCTACTTGCCGGACGGTCTGGCGATGGTAACCCGGTGTGTTGGCGTTGGCGATGTTGTTGGCCACGATATCCATCGCCAGTTGACTGCTGCGCAGCGCGGACAGTCCGGCATTGAAGCTGAACATAACTAGCAGTCCGTTTTGAGGATATTGGTCGCGTCCTGAGGCGAAAGCCGGCCGGAAGAGGAATAAGTCGGTGCACCAGGTTTCTGGTCCATCAGTTCCATGGCGATTTGGTGATACAAATCCAGCGACTGGCGGATTAGAAAAGACTGGGTACGGTTGTGTTTTTGAATCGTGGACTCCAATTCCTTGAGGCGAGCCCGTTGCTGACGAATCGTTTGCGAATGCCCGGCATCCAGCCCGTCCAGCAGTGCACGAACGGTGGCCTGGTCAGCCGGGACTCCCAGATAATCTCCCAGTACCGTTTTCAGTTCACCCCGCTCCCGGGTCAGCTGCTCCGATTGCCGGGCCAGCGATTGCATGGGGTCGTTTCCCGAGAGTGATTCCGTCAACGTGGGCGGTAAACCCAGCTGACCGTAGATCGAGTTGGCGAAGTCGATGTAACGCTCAAGCAGTTCAATTTCACGCGACAGATGAGTGATACATTGACGCGCTACGTCATGCTTGCTGATGTTTCGGTTTTGTTTTTCGTTCATGGCATTTCGGCGGGACTTTCTGCCCGCGGGCTGTTAGTCAGGGATTGCTCCAGCAACTGGCCGATGCCCAGGGAATCGCTGCCGGCCAGATGCTGGCTCATAAACAGGTCAAACATGCTGCCAAACGTATCGGAGCGATCACCGGCGAACATGCCGTCTTCCGATACGGTCGTGCGCATGGTCTTTAGCAGCATGGCCAGGAACACACTCTCGAATTCCGTGCTGACCGCTGCTGCCGAGTCAGGGTCCTGTGCGGCTGCCGTCAGGTTGCCGGGGATTCCCCCCTGAATCAGGCTGCCTGCGGGCAATCCGTTGCCGATTCCCTGTATGTCCAATTGATTGCTCCGTTAAGAATTACTGAAACTGCAGCTTGGCGTGCAACGCTCCGGATGCCTTGAGCTGTTGAAATATTGAACTCAGATCGCGTGGCGTCACACCCAGCGCATTAAGCGCACGAGCCAGTTCGCCGACGGTAACCGCCTGATCGATAACGTTTAGCGGGGAGGAGCCTTCGAAAACATCGATGCTGGTGCGCGGTACCACGGCTGTCACGCCGTCGGAAAACGGTGCAGGTTGGGAGACCTGCGGTGATTCACCCGTGATGACTGACAGATTGGCGTGACTGATGGCCACGCGAGACAGGCGTACATTTTCTCCAATCACCACAGTGCCGGTGCGCTCGTTGATCACTACTCGTGCTTCTTCGTCGGGAATCACGCGAATGGACTGAACCAGCGCAATGAATTGTTGCGGCACGTGTCCATGACTATGCGGAACCAGCACATCCACGGATCCCGCATCAAAGACGCGGGCATGACCGGACCAGAATTCATTGATCGCCCCGACTATTCGTGACGCCGTTTCCAAGCCGGGTGACTGCAGAATCAGACGAAACTCGGACACCGATTGCATGTCGGCCCGAGACACCGTTTTTTCGATCGTGGCGCCATTGGCGACGCGGCCGGTCGTTGGATGATTTTGCTGAACCGAAGCGGCATCCCCCGAGAAACTGAAACCGCCAACCGAAATTGGACCGTTGGCAATTGCGTAGACTTCGCCGTCGACTCCATAAAGTGGTGTCAGCATCAACACGCCGCCCTGCAAACTGGAGGCGTCGTCGAATGTCGACACCAGCACGTCGATCGGATTGCCGACCTTGTGTTGCATCACATCGACTTCGGCCGTTACGGTGACCACTGACAAATTGTCGGTTTTATCGAGTGCGTTAAGCCGAATGGCGGCGCGCTGTTCGGGACTGGCACGCAAATCAAAGCGTTCCAGCATGTTCAGCGCAAACTGACGTGTAACCGGATTCTTGCTGCCAGTGCCGTTGAGTCCAGTGACCAGTCCCATCCCGGTCAGCTTGTTGGTTCGATAGCCTTGCAGTCGTGTAATGTCCCTGATACGAACTCCCGTTGAGTGCGACACAGGAATAGCAACCGGAGCAGGCGTGACCGGTGCAGCTTGCAGTGACATGGGAGCCGGCAGGGTCTCCAGTGCCCGTGGCTGAGTTGACTGGGCACAGCAACTGGCAGCAAGCAGCCAGCTCAGCAATGCGAAAAGAACCGCTGACAGCGGCCAGCAGGTCGTGTTGGCAGGGATTTTGGACATTTCAATCTCGTTATCGATCAAAATGGCCAAAACTTGTTAACCCGTCGACCCAGCCAGCCTTGATTGGTGAAATGGGATTCCGGGCCAGCTCCTTCGTACAAGATCCGCAGTTCAGCCACGTTGCTGGACTGGACGGAATTGTCGGCCCGAATGTCATGACTGCGTACGATTCCGGAAACAGACAGGCGTTTCTGATCTCCCTCCACCAGAACATTCCTGACGCCCGCAACCACCAGATTTCCGTTGGGCAGCACATCCACCACGGTGACGGAGAAGCGGTCCTGGAACTGTCGATCGCTGGAGAAATTCACGTCTCCGTCGAATTCGCGGTCCGAGTTCACATTGAACTGTGCCGATGCAGACCCGGAAGACGGATTGCCAGCATAAGCAAAGCCAGCATTGGCTGAAGATGCTGTCTGTTTGCTCATGCCGCGTGTATCCGAGTTGGCAACGTCGGTTTCTTCCTCGATCGCAATCGTCAAGATGTCGCCGACACAGCGAGCCTTGAGGTCTTGAAACAAAAATGCCTTGCGCGAATCACGTTGTTGCCACAACGACTGGGCAGGCAAATCGGCAGCGATCAGAAACAGCGAGCCGCACGCAGTCGCGGCCAGCAAAAAACGGAATACGGAGTGCATGTTTAACGATTCCTTGTGCGGATCAGAGTTCCAATTCGATGCGGGCCGAATCGATGACACGGCCAAAGACAATTTTTTTGGAGCGTGGATTGCGCAGCGGAATGACATCGCCTGCCTTGCCGGACCGCAGCACTTCCATGCCAGACATCGTGATGCGTAATGATCCCTGCACGGCAACGACCGTCACCAGGTCGCGCGGTCGCACCAGCACAGGGTCAGCCGAACCGGCAGCCGCGATATCGACAGCTCGTATGGTTTGCTGCGCTTGCAGTCGCCGCGTCGCGACGCCGCCGCGAACTGCAGTCGATGACCACTGGCCATGATCGGGCCGGTCAAAAAGTCTCCGTTCAACGTGCGTGTTCTCGTCATTCAGAACTTCGTTCTTCTCGATCGGACGGCTGGTCACCAGCACTTCGCGAAATACGGACGTGCGAGTTGCCACGCGGAGTCGTGACACCAACTGGCTGCCATCGAAGACTCCCAGCGTTACGGATTTTCGTCCGATCAGCGAATCGGCATGGTCCAGCGGTTCGAGTGTGAGCCGGGCCGGATCAATGTCAGGCAAATCAGCAGGCACCTGCGGGCGGGAAATCAACTCGACCAGAACATCTGATTCACCAAAATTCAGACCTTGCGACACGTGACGGGAAATTGCCTGAACAATCGATTCATTGTCGAAGGCAAGTTTTCCAGGCTGAACCCGTACCTCATGGGAACCGGTCAGCTGAAATTCCCGGGGCTTGAATCCGGCAATCAGCAAGCGAGCCAGGGCCTCGTCACGACTAATGGCTGTCGATACTCCAGCGTCGCCCACGGCAATATCAAGCCGCGACATGGCGTTACGCCTGGCCGGCTGGCCTCCATCGAGCTGAGCGAGGTCGCCCAGTGATACGACCTCTGCATCGGTGTTGATCGTGGGACGGAGTGCAATGCGCACCGGATCCTGTCCGGTTACGGCGGTCAATGGAAGAATCACCAGTACCGACCATACCAGGACTGCACTGGCAACTCGTCGATTGCACAAAGGGAAGGTCACATCCATGAGCAAGGATCCGCGGAGATTATCGTGTCAGCTGGGCCGTGTTGGACAGCATCTCGTCGCCGGCCTGAATAGCGCGGGAGTTGATTTCATAGGCTCGTTGGGCCGTGATCAGCGACACCAGTTCCCGGACAACCTCGACGTTGGAGCCTTCCAGAAAACTTTGCCGCAACGTGCCCACGTTCCCGCCGGAGATGCCGAGCTCGGCGTCGCCCGATCCGTCGGTGGCCGAATAGAGATTGCCCCCCTCGTTGCGTAACCCCATCGGATTCATGAATCGATACAGGGAAATGGTGCCGAGTGTGCTGCTGGTCCCGTTCACCGCGGCAGACACGGTTCCATCCACTCCAATGCGCAGATTCGCCAGGGGCACGTCGTTGGGCACGGTGATGTTGCCATCCACAACAAATCCGTCTCCGGTCACGAGAAGTCCGTTGCCGTCGATGCGAAGGCTGCCGTCGCGCGTGAAACGTTCATCACCATTGGGAGTCAGCACCTTGAAAAACCCGTCGCCCTCGATCGCGACGTCGGTGGGGATGCCCGTTTCCTGCAGCACGCCCTGGGTAAACACCTTGGTGGTACCAACTGCGCGAACACCGCTGCCGATTTGCAGGCCGATGGGAGTCGTTTGACCGGCTGCTACCTCCGAGCCCGCTGTCCGTTCTGTGGCATACAGGAGATCAGCGAAGTCGACCTGGCTGCGCTTGAATCCACTGGTATTTACGTTGGCCAGATTGTTGGCCGTGTTGTCGATCAACAGCTCCTGGGCACGCATGCCGGTAGCGCTGGAGAAAAAAGCTCGTAACATATTTCATTCCTCCGAAAAAAACGAGCAAACGGCAGTCAGTTTTTCAGGAGTCAAACGTTGTGAACTGCTGAATCACTTCGGAAATGGAACGCAATCCCTGCTGCGCGGCCTCGAAATGTCGCATGCCGATGATCATGGCGATCATCTCGGTGACCAGCGATGTATTGGAAGATTCAAGGCTGCCCTGGATCACGGCGCCTGCCGCGGGCCGCGAAGTCACGTCTTCCGGTGCCCGGAATCGAGTGTCGCCCACCGCTTGCAGGACTCCCAGGTTATCGAAGGTTACAAGATCGAGTTGCCCGATCTCTTCTCCTTTGGCGCGAACCGTGCCGTCCGCGTTAATCACGATATCTGACAGCTGTGCGTCTGCCGGCACCGTTAGTGCTTGCCCGTTTCCCAGAACATTGGATCCGTCAGCCGTGACCAGCCGGCCGTCGGTCGACAGGTGGAAATTGCCATTTCGGGTGTACATGTTGCCGTTGGGAGTTTCGATGACGAACATGCCCTCGCCATTGATAGCCAGATCAAGCTTGCGCCCGGTGTCGATCAGGTTTCCCTCAGTAAAGTCGATATAGGTGCGTGCTGAAGTGCTTCCGCGAAGATCGGTGTTCACGTCACCCGATTGCAGCTCTTCGTTGCTGCCACGAGTACTGACAGCAAGGATAGTGCGTCGAAATCCGGCAGCGTTGGCGTTGGCCAAATTGTTGGCAATCACATCGTGCTGTCGCGAGGCCACATCCATGGCAGAGGCGTGACTATAAATTCCAGAGAACATGAGGCGGGTCGCTTTTCCATCAACGGGTCACGGTGGTTGTTGTGCGCGCAAATTGACGCAATGTCGTCATTCGCAATTGGCGGGCCAACGCAGGGAAAAACCCAAAAAGCCTGTTTCGTTCGCCAAATCCGAACTTTCGCCAAATCCTGGCAGCATGCTGGTGCAAAACGCTGGCGAAAGTTTTTCGCTGATAGCAGAAATCCGGGACCGTCGACCCGCGACAAAATCCGGATTTGTCGAAAGTTCAATTCCCGACACGTCGATATTGTTTGTGTAACCGTCAAAGTCAGGCGGTTTTGAAAGCAGGGCAGTTGCTTTCACAAGGGCAGAATAAAGGCCGTTTCCGAGCATTCGCTGACGAAGCGGCCGCATTAAGAGTCAGGGCAGATGACTGATAATGCTGAAATTCAATTAACAGAGGACAAGCCTCGCGGCTTCATGTCGCTGGTTCTCTGGCTAATGGTTGTTTGCGTTGCGATTGGCGGCGGCTTTGCGACGCCGTTCCTCATCGATCACTTTCAGGCGAACGCTGAAGAAAGTGAATCCAGCGTAACTCCTCGCGACCAGGACGAACCTCCTGCGTTGGTCGAATTTGGCGAAGTTGTCGTCAATCTCAACGAGTCGCGACTGAATCGTTATCTACGCCTCAATATATCCTTGCTGGTCGACCAGTCCGCCAAGGACTCCGTTGAAACATCGGTGAAGGAAAATCAGCCGATTCTCAAGAGCTGGTTGCTCAGTTATCTGGCCGACAAGGGCATGGATGACATTCGCGGCGCCACGGGACAGAACCGGCTGCGACGAGAGATTCAAAGTCATTTCAATTCCGTCATGTACCCGGGCACGGAACCAAAGATCCGCAATGTGCTGTTTCAGGAATTCAACATTCAGTAACACCGAAGTCCCCATGACAGGAAGTGACCACAGCCATGACGATGCCAACCACCTCCACGGTGGAAAAATTTGATTTCTCCAAACCGTCCCGGCTGTCGCCGGGCAATGCCGATCAGTGGCAGCACTGGCTGGATTTGTTTGCTACGGAATTTCGTGAGAAGTGGTATCAACTGGCCAGCGTGGAAACAGAATTGCAGATTGGTGACCAGGCGGCTCTGGTCTTTGAAGTAGTGCGGCAGCGGCTGCCTCGACCGGCGATTGCCTGGTGCTTCAGTATCGGAACGGACAAGGTGCCTACGCTGCTGGTGTTCGATCGGCCGTTGGCGCTGGGTCTGGTCATGCAACTGCTGGGCGAGCAGCAGCAGGAGTTGCCGGATGATCGGCCCCTGTCGGCCATCGAGCATTCCCTGTGCGAAATGATGTTCCGCCGCATCGTGGACTCATTAAGCGAATCGTGGCCCCAGAAGGAACCGCTGGAGTTCGAGATGCAGGAGGTGGACCTGTTTCCCCATCGCAGCAGGATTTGGGAGCCGCGCAAAACGGTGTACACGTGCAACTTTGGATTCAACATCGGTGACGGTACAAGCATCTGCCAGTGGATCCTGCCTCAGGAAGAACTGGAGGGGGTGCTGGAGCAGCTCGATGTACCGCGTGTGGAGTTCAGCGAGGCCGGTCGACAGCGTATGGAACAGCGAGTCTTTGATGTGCCAGTGGAAGTGACGGTGGAACTCGGGCGGACCCAGGTGCCGGTGTCACGACTGGCGACGCTGGCAGCCGGCGACGTCCTGTTGTTCGAGCAACGAATCAACGAACCACTGCCGCTCGTAGTGGCAGGCCAAAAAAAATTCTACGGCTGGCTGGGACGCGCAGGCAACCGCCAGGCGTTCAAGGTAACGGAAGTTTGCCAAAGTGATCGGGGAGTACGGGAATGAGCGAAGATCGAATTCGTAAAGAATCTCATGAGGTCGCTGGCCAAAACCAGGATTCCGGAAGCGATGCCGCTGTCGTCGAAACCAAAACACCCGAATTTGCGTCGGTCACAGACACGTCCAGACCGAATCCGGAAAAAACACTGAATCGGTTTCTGGATGTCGAAGTCACGATATCCGCAGAACTGGGACGCGTAACCATACCCATCGGAGATCTGGTGGAACTGGGGGAAGGATCGGTCGTGGAACTCAACCGCTCGATCTCAGCTCCTGTGGATCTCATGGCGCAAGGTCTGCGGGTGGCCACCGGTGAAGTGGTCGTGATTGATGATTGCTTTGCAATACGCATCAAATCCATCGAGTCTGTGGAGAACGGCAACCAGTAGACCAGCAACTTCGGACAATCAACTTCGCGAGCGAGGCACGCGGGAAACCATGAAAATCAAGACTACGGCAGGCAAGCACAAGTTGCTTTGGCTCATCGGCGGAGCGCTACTCATCGGGGCAGCGTGGTTGCCGATCAATCCGGCCAACGCGCAGCAAAACGAACTCCGCCAGGTGTCGGGGCAATTGCAGCCGCAGGCGAACGCTCCTGCAGCCAGCGGCATTTTCGCCGCCCCACCGGCCGCCGCGTCGTCCCTGCACGCGCCGGTTGTGGAAGAGCAAGCCCGGCAGCCTGCATGGTTGCGGTCCGCGGAATCGGGTGCGCGCGAAATCAATGTGCCAGGTCTCATCAGCCAACTTGCCATGTCGACCATGCTGGTGCTGTGTTTGTGTGTGGCGGGTTTGGTGGTATTAAAGAAACTGCGAAATGGCACGCTGGCCACGGGAATCAAGTCAACCGCAACGTCCTCCGCAGATCTGGAAGTGGAAGCGACTTTAAAGCTTGGCAATGGCCATCTGCAAATCGTTCGAGCCGCTGATACACGCCTCGTCGTGGCCAGCGATGCGTCGGGAATCAAGTCGGTGCAGCCAATTGGCTCGCTGTTTGCCCAGGAGTTGCAGCGCGAGGAAGAACTAGCCAGCCGTCACAACGACCGTCCTGCCACCGGTGGGCGAACCGAAGAGGAATCCGGACGGTTTCCAGGATTTGTGAACATGCGTGGAATCAGGGGATTGCATCAGTTAGGGCCCTCGGGTCCGGCAATCTGACCACGAAAGGAATCAATATTGTTCGAGTCTGCAATACAAAGCGAAGGGTTTCAGGAACTGGCTGCGCCTATGCAACTGGCCATGTTTCTGGGCGGCATGGTGTTGCTGGCCGGTGCACTGGTTTCACTGACCGCCTTCACGCGGATCGTGATTGTGCTGTCGTTCGTCCGCCGCGCCCTGGCGACTCAGGAAATCCCGCCCAACCCCGTGATTATTGGCCTGTCGCTGTTTCTCACATTGTTCGTCATGGGTCCGACCATCAATCAGGTTAACAACAATGCCATTACGCCATTGCTGGCCGGTGAAATTGAAACCGCAGAAGCACTGCACAGGGCCAGTGGGGACTTGCGGATCTTCATGCTGGGACAAACACGCGATCGCGACATACAGCTGTTTCTGGATATCTCCAACCAGCCCGACATTGCGACCCCGGAAGACACACCCATGCGGATCCTGATTCCGGCATTTATCGTCAGCGAACTGAAAACGGCATTCATCATGGGGTTCTGCATCTACGTCCCGTTTCTGCTGATCGATCTGGTGGTGTCCACGGTCTTGATGTCGCTCGGGATGATGATGATGCCGCCGATGATCGTTTCCACGCCTTGCAAGATCATGCTGTTCGTGATGGTTGACGGCTGGCATTTGGTCGTGCTTTCGCTGGGCAACAGTTTTATTCCGCACTAGTTTGGCCCTCCCCTGCAACATTCGACATGAGTAACCAGCTGTTAACGACTGATTCGAATAGCGCGTTTGCGCGGCGAAGCGACACGATGCTGTCGGTCGCCTTGCTGGCGGTTATTGTGGTGTTGCTGGTGCCGCTGCCATCGATGGTGCTGGACATGCTGCTGGCATTCAACCTGTCATTGTCCATCCTGCTGCTGCTGATCACGCTAGGCGCGCGACAGCCCCTGGAAGTCTCCATTTTTCCTTCTCTGCTGTTGTTGCTGACGCTGTACCGCTTGTCGCTGAACGTGGCCACAACGCGTTTGATTTTGCTCAATGGCGATGCCGGCAAGATCGTGTCGACCTTTGGCGGATTCGTCGTCGGCGGCAGCCTCACTGTGGGGATCGTAATCTTCCTGATTCTGGTCATTATCCAGTTCATTGTGATCACCAAGGGAGCCAGCCGGATTTCGGAAGTCAACGCGCGATTTGTGCTGGATGCCATGCCGGGCAAGCAAATGGCCATCGACGCCGAACTGAATTCGGGCGCGATTGACGAGCAAGAAGCGAAGGAGAAACGCAATTTGTTGACGCGCGAGGCCGAGTTTTTCGGAGCCATGGACGGTGCCGGAAAATACGTGCGTGGAGATGCTATTGCCGGCCTGATCATTACGTTCGTCAATATTCTGGGCGGCATTATCTTTGGCATGGGCAGCGGATTGTCCTTTGCCGAGGCCGTCCAGTTGTATACGACGTTGACAATCGGTGATGGCCTGATTTCGCAAATCCCCGCGCTGATCATCGCCACCACGGCAGGTATTCTCGTGACCAAGGCATCCAGCGGGACCAGTATCGGTCACGAGCTGGGGCTGCAACTGCTGGCGCGTCGACAACCGCTGATCGTGGGCGCAGTGATTATGTTTGCAGTTTCCCTTACTCCCGGATTGCCCAAGCTGCCGTTTATTGTTCTCGGTATTGCCCTGGTGGTTTACGCACGACGCATGCCTGCCCCGGTACACACAGCAAGCGACACGGGGCCTGACAGCAAAGAGCCTCCCAAACCATCGCCCGAAGAAGCGGGGCTGGAACAATTCGTCAACACGGATCGTGTGGGCCTGGAAATCGGCGCGGCGATTATTCCGCATACCACAGCGGGTGGCATCAATTCGTTGCCAGACAGAATTTCCTCGATGCGGCGTGATCTGACTCGCAAATTCGGCATGTGGATTCCGGTCGTTCGCTTGCGTGACAGTTTGAGCCTCGATTCACAGGCCTATCGTGTCATGATCAACGGACGAGAAGTCGGCCGGGGCGAAATCAACCCCGGCCAGTTCATGGCTATCGATTCGGGCACAACCACACTGGAACTGGAGGGCCAACCAACCACCGAGCCGGCCTTTGGCCTGAAGGCCCTGTGGATTCCGGCAGCATCCCGTCAGCGGGCCGAACTGGGTGGTTACACGGTCGTGGACGCACTGACCGTTCTGGTTACCCACCTCGGCGAGCTATTGAGGCGGCATGCCGATGAACTGTTGAGCCGGGAAGACATGCAAAAGATGCTGAACAAACTGCGCGATACGGCTCCTACCGTCGTGGATGAACTCAAGCCGGAAGTCGTGCGGGCCGCGGTATTGCGACGCGTGCTGACCAACCTTTTGTCGGAAAGGGTTCCCATTGCCTCACTGGAGCTGATTCTTGAGTCGGTCGTTCATCATGGCGCGTCGTGCAAGGAACCGGATGTCCTGACGGATCGTGTGCGGGAAGACATTGGTCAGGTGATCTGCGAAAGATTTCGCACTGCCCAGGGACACGTGCGAGTGATCGTCATCGATCCGCATCTCGAACAACGTTTGCGGGCTCACCTTGTCGAGGGCCGACTGGTGTTGTCCGCGGGCGTGATGGAACTGTTGGTCAGCGAACTGAAGAAGCTGTGGGAGCCCATGCTGCTCAAAGGCGAGGACGTTGCGGTGTTGACCGATGGCAGCTTGCGTCGACCCTTGCGTCGCCTGATTGAGCGAGCCATTCCTGAACTGGCCTGCATTTCCTACGCGGAGATACCCAGCGACCTGATGATTGAACCATTATCCATTGTGAGAGTTGATTCTGTCTTTGCCGACGGAGGCGTTGCCGAAACGGGGTCGATGGAACCGGCGGAAATGACCCGTAACACCACCCCTTTGACTTCAGCAGCGTAGGAGGTGTGAGCCATGTCAAAGAAACAACAACCCATTCCAGTCGTGCGTATCGTTGTCCTTTTGTCACTGTCATCCCTGACGCTGTTGGGAGTAGCGACAGGGCTGTCGCCGGCAGTCATTCTGGCACGAGTCAGCATTGGCACGGGACTGATCGTGCTGGTGACCCTGATCAGCCTGAAGCTGTTCGGACTGATCGCCATGTAGTGGACAGGACAACAGGAAACCACGTCAGGAAGACAGTTTTACAAGGATGTAAATCGCAATGGACTCCGCTACCAACGTCTACCGCGATGCCGCGAAAAAACAAAAACGCGACAAGCTGGTGCTGGACCATTTGGAATATGTCCGCCAGATCTGCGGCACTCTGGCCAAACGACTGCCGGACATTGTCGATCTGCCGAACCTGCAGTCGGCAGGCACTGTGGGTCTGATCGAGGCGGCACAAAGTTTTGATGAATCGCGGGGTGTGGCCTTCAAAACGTTTTCCTACCCGCGAATCCGCGGCGCCATTATTGATGAAATCCGACGCAACTCGCCTCTTTCCCAGCGGATCATGACGGCTGTCAGCAAGGTGCGCACAGCCATCGAGAACATGGAGCCACCGGCAACGCCCGAGTCGATTTCCGAAGCCACCGGTTTGGGCGTTGAGGAGGTTGAGGAGTGCCTGGCTGCCATGCGGATCGCCAACCCGCAAAGCTGGGAAGAGTCAGGCAAAATGCCCGGAAAAACCATCCACCCCGAAACGAGGCTGGAGCATGAAGAGCAAAAACAGTTGCTGGCAGACGCGATTGAACAACTGCCGAAACGCGATCGAAGTGTGGTGCAGATGTACTACCAGGAAGAACTCAGGCTAAAGGAAATCGGCGTGATTCTGGGTATATCGGAATCGCGCGTCTCGCGGGTGCTGGCGCGGGCAGAGTTGCAGTTGCGCGAATGTATTCGCCGGAGAGAGAACCCGACAGCGTAAAAGAATCAGACACACATGGTTAGTTGAAACAAGGAGGTGGAAACCATGTCCGGTTCCATCAAGAAGCAAGGCAACCCGGTCATCTCGGCTTCCCAAACAGCCGATCACGGCTCGTCCGCCACCATACCCTGCGGGTTGGACCAGGGGACGGGCGGAAACTCAATTGAAGTCGTGCGTGAAGGGGATGTGGTTCGCGAGATCCATGTGCATTGCGGTTGCGGCGAAAAAACGAAAGTGATTTGCAGCTATGAATAAAACGAGTGGTCAGTCAGAACTTCGGCGGCGCACCGGGGGCGCATGTCTGCCGTGTAAAAACCGAATGGGGATCTCTCCTGTTTTCAGGAGCGCCATGCTTGCCGTTTATTCCGGTGTTCTGGTGTTGTTTGCCGGGTGTCAAATGCCCTGGCTGCCCCGGACGGGTAATGCACCTGCCATGATGAACTCCGGCGGTCGTATGGTTTCTTCGCGTACGGCGGGTAGCCAATTCGAGCCGGTTTCCAGTCACCCGCAGCGGGCTGTCGCCGATGTCCGGCCGATGGATCCAATGCCGAACGGAATGCACTACGCAAACCATCATGCTCCCCCTGCCGCTTATGGCCCCACATCGCAACAGACGGCCTGGCAGCAAGAGTTGCCGCCCCGCCCCGCTGAACCATACGGCGTCAACTACCCGGCACAGCACGGCCATTATCCCGCCGTGGAGCAGATTCCTGCCCCCCTGGGCGCGGCTCAGGACGGCAGCATGCTGCGGGGCAGAATGGCCAGACCTGCTGCACCGTTTTACGCCGATGAATTCACCCGCGTACTGCCGCAATCCGCCACCGAACGAGTGATTGAATTGAGCAGTGACGTAGCCCGGTTGCAAGAGGATCTGGGGGAAGTGCGGGAAGTCCTAGAGCGTCTCAAGACAGACAACAGCGAATTGAGGCAAATGCGTCAGCAACAGGACCTGAGGCTTTCCAGCCTCGAAGAGGAACTGGCGACTTCGCAGCAAAACGAAGCCGCAACACGTTCCCGTTTCGAGATGCTGGTTCAGCGGATTGAACTATTTAATGATCGCCGACAACGACAGATTACCGATCTGCACACAATTATCGATCAACTGGAAGACCATTTGAGTCAGGGAGATGAATCCCCGCAGGTCAATGACTCGCCACCACCCGGGCAGCCCGTTCCTGAACAGACGCAAACCCGTTCCAATCCCTACCGCAATTCACCTGGAGGCCTTCATGTGCACTTGCGAAGTGCCAGCCGTTAGTACCCATCCGGCCAAAACGGTTGATCAGCTTGCGGAGACGCCACCAACGCTGGTCAGGATCGTGAGGTGTTGCTGGTTGGCCTGGATAAGTCTGTCACTGTTTTCAGGTTGTCAACCTGTGACACCCCTTGTGGCACAACCGCCAGCGGTCCATCTCGAAGTGCATGCGCCGCTGTTGATTCAGCGTACTCGCAGAATTGCGGCAATGTGTTTTGAAAACAACACCCGATTTCGCGATATTGGCCATGCCGCGCCGCTGGAACTGGCGTCGGCCATGCGGAGACAAGGCTGTTGTGAACTGGTGAATATGAACCACGTCTCAAACGCTCCGTGTCCGATGGACGCGGTATTGCGGGCCGAGTATCCGATCGCAACGCTGGCCGGGGCATGGCGTCACCTGCATGCCGATGCGGTGATGTTTTCCCGCATCAATGAATTCAGTCCCTACCCTCCCCTGTCACTGGGGATCACGATCCGTGTTGTGGATGCGGCAGACGCCGTGCTGATCGGCGCTTTGGATCAACATTGGACATTGGCCGACCCGCAAGTACTGGCGGCGTATGAGGTCTATTTGCACGAGCGCTTTCCACACTGCCGTCATCCGGAAGTGTACTTGTCCAGTCCGCTCGTTTTCACCCAGTTCGTCATGCTTCAGGTAGCCAGCGAATGGTGTCGTGCGCGCGGACGAGCGTCGCTGCCGCCAGGTGCCGGCCGATAGGCGTGACGGCGCAACCGATCTTGTCACCCCAGTTCGACGTCGCCAGCCAGTGAGAACTGCCGTGGCTCGATCGCTGAAGCAGCACGGCGTTGTGCTCCCCGGCCGTTGGGCTGCACCGGGGCGCCGGTTTCGGGGTCGGTGATTTCGTCCAGCTTGACCACTTTGCATCGACTTCCGCCGTGCCCTCGAGCTTCGGACATGGCCAGATCGGCAACGTCAAATACGCGATTGGCCAGCGGCGAGTGATCCAGACCGGTTTGGCACAGCACTGCTCCCACACTGATGGTTACCGGAGTCGTGCGACGCGTGGCTCCCGGTGTGCGGTTTTCGATTTCGGTGCACAATTGCTGCATCAGTTGCTGCAGGGATTCTTCATCTTCAACTTCAACCAGCGCGATAAATTCATCGCCTCCATAGCGGGCAACCAGGCCATCTGGAATGAAGGAATCGATAAATTTTGCCGTCCATGAAATGGCGAAGTCCCCTGCCAAATGACCGTGTCCCTCATTGATGGAATTGAAATCGTCGATATCAATCACGAGAATGGCAAAGCACTTTTTGTGGCATGATTCCGAACGGATTCTTTCCAGCAACCGGCCGGCAAAATAGTCGCGGTTATAGACACCGGTTAGGGGATCACGGCATGTCCGGTCCTCCAGGCTGGCGACCAGCTTTCGTAGCAATTCGTTTTCCCGTTCCAGCTGATTCAGGCTCTGGTCACTGGCTGGTGACTGTGTCCCGGCATCCTCGGACACAAGTTGTTCGTTAGCCTGTCCCAGCAAATGACTGATGGAGGGAAGGTCCTGCACATTCACGGAGAACAAGGTAGCCTTTTTCTCGATATCATCCCGCACACAATCCATCAGCCACTTGATGTCCTGTTCGACCAATTGCAGGTGCCGGCGACATACCGTATCAATCGTGGCCAGTGCATCTCCCTGGTTGTGACAACAAAAGAATTCACCGACAGCGGCACTTGCCACACTGGCAGCAATCAACGAAAAGCGGGGACTGTCGAGATGCTTCTCCAGTTCCGCCGGGGACAGGGCGTGGCACAACGCCGCTTCGGCATACCGCTCCGGCAGACTCATGCTGCGCAATAACGCCGCGCCGATTTCAGCATGATTGGTTTTCAGACGTTGCCGCTCAAGTTCATGCAGGGGGATGTTCTGTTGCAAAGCCTCGTCGACCAACTGGCAATATTCGGCCTCGTGCCGGTCCAGTAAAGCCAGTCTGCCGAAATCAAGCAGCAATCCGCACACCGAGGCCTCGCTTCGCTGGATTCGGCCGCAGGCTTCGGCCAACCGCGACATGGCACATCCCTGAATAAACGATTGGCACCAGAAATCGCGGAAATAGTGTTCGTCGACGCCAAGTTGTGACGAGAATGACTCAAGCTTGAAACTCAGGACCAGGCCAGCAACTTCCGATTTGCCAATCCATGAGATTGCGTGTTCCAGCGTGCTGATTTCCGATTTGGCGCGATAGGCAGGTGAGTTGGAAGCCTGCAAAATCCTCGCGGTCAGGACGGGATCCACCTTGATCTCGGCAGCCAGTTGCACCACCGCGATTTCCTCATCGGCAAACATCTCCAGAACCCTTACAGCAACCGGAGGGAACGCTGGCAAACGGTAATTGTCAGATAAATTGGGACTTGGCATGGCTTGGTCCTGAAGGATTGGGGGAGGGACGGGAAAATGCGCCCGGGACGAGCATGCGGCTGACAGGTAATCGAATCCGGTCAGGCAAGACTTGCCGATTGCGAAAAAGAAAACGCCGGGAAATTGCCCGCGGGGAAACGCTTGTGACAGTCCAGCTGGTCGCAGCGATGGCGACGATCACCGGGGTTTATCGGGATCGGGAACCAGTCAACGGGTGCCGGGTCCCGGGTGTCCGGGCCGACGCAGCCTATCCAGGCAGCGACAGAGTTCCCAGTTGCGATGCCAGGAACGCGCTGGTGTTTTGCAGGCTGCTGAGACTGGATTCAATCGCCGCAAACTGGCTGATCAGCTGTTGCTGACGGGTCTCGAACAACGCATTCATCCTGTCCACATTGGTGTCGATCGAAGCCAGCTGGTCCTCATAGGACTCGTTAGCTGTGCTGAAACGACCGGTTTCCGGATCCAGCAAGTTATCGATGAGCCCTTCCATCGTAGCCGCAAATCCGCGACTTATCGTTAGCTCGCTTTGGTAGGTGCCGCTCACCTGTGAAGGAGCAAGGGTCACCAGCAATTGCAGGCCCGTTGAATTCGCATTTTCGCTGTCGGCGGCCAGAACCCGGCCGTTACCGGTCGCTATTTCCGTTTCGCCGTCGACAATGAAATAGCCTGCGACATCCTTGCCCCGCGCATACTCGCTACCGTCAAATCCAAGGGCAACTGCCGCGGTGCCGCTCATGCTGCCGACTTCCGAGCGGGTGCCATAAACCACTGATTCAATGGCCAGAGCATTGCCTTCAACGGTTACGGTAACGTCGCGTGCGCCCAGTGTGGTCGACTGGTTGATCACCGCTTGCAGATGTTCAGCCATTTCCGTTTGCGTGTAGGTTCCATGAGTGAGAGTCAACGCGTCGCTATCCAGTCCGTCGACGGCAATGGAAAACGAATCGTTCGAACCATCAATAACCACGCTGCCGCCAATGGTGCCGGTCGCCGTAATGTTGGCTCGCTCCGCTGCTTGCGTAATCACGACGTCCCAGGGGTCCGTTGAACTGGCGGTCCGGGCCGTTCCGGTGATGAAAGAGATCTGAGGGCTGGTTGATTGGCCGTCGAGCGCAAAAAGCTGCCGAATGCCGGCAGGGTCGACGCCTTCCAGGTTGCCCTGCAAGGCACTGTCAAGCTTGGCCGAGTTGATTTGCAACTGTCCACGCTCGTTGAAGGTAATGCCCACAGCAGACAGGCGGTTGAGGGGGGCGTTGATGTTCGGAATGCTGTTATTCAGCGCATTGCGCAACTGGTTTCTGATGGAGTTGACCGAACTGGAACCGATCAGCAGCCCGGCTTCCTCCGTTTCGGCGTTGTAAGCTGTTTGCTCGTCAATGTAATCCATCACATTATTGAAGGAAGCGACAAAACCCTCGATGGCCGAGCGGGCTGGCTCGGTGTCGCGTTCCACGTTGATCGTCAGCGGATTGGCGGGATCGGCCGCCAGCAGGTTCAGCGTCAATCCCTGTAACACATCGTCGACCGTATTGGATTCCCTGGTGATGTTGATCGCGCCGGCTCCGGAGCCGAGCGTGATGACGGCGTCAGTCGCCTGTTGCACGGGAAGTCCGGAGAAGTCAATTCGGGTTTCCCCGCCAGTGCCCGATTTTGTCCCGTTGGTGATGCTGATCTGATTGGCGGCGCCGGTATGATGCGAGGTCAAAAGCAGCCGGCTGCCGGTGCCATCATTCACGATGGTGGCGACGACGTCGGCCGACGCGGCGTTGATCGAGTTGACAAATCCCTGCAGCGTATTGTTATCCTGGGTGATGTCGATGGAAACGATATCGCGGTTGCCGACCTGAATATCTACAGTGCCCTGTGTCAGCAGGGACTCGGGGCTGGCGAGAGCCTGTGACGAGATTTGCGCTGCCTGGGCCAGTTGCGTGACCTGGACCTGGTAGGTGCCGGCGGCCGCGTTTTCATCGGCTGCGACCTGCAGTACGGATTCGTCACTGGAGGTTGCCGCGAACACCGAGAATACGTCATTGGTTGAACTGCTGAGCTGCCGGGCAGCACTTTGCAACGCCACCACGTTGGCCTCGATTCCCTGAAAGGCGCTTTGCCGGACCACAATTTCCTGCTTTTGCAGCTCCATGCGATCCAGCTGGCTTTGCTGGATCGAAAGCAATCCTTCAATGATCGTCGAGGTATCCAGTCCCGAGACGAGACCGTCGATGGAAAACATGCTGGACTCCGCAGTAACGCTAAAGTGATGAACGTGCAGGCCGGCAAAACCGTGGTACGAGGGTTGTGGCAGCCAAAAAAAAGAGGAGGCCTGTGGGAACAGGCCTCCCTGGTTTGGGCACCGTAACCTGCCGGAGCCCGCTGATGAAAGACGGACTCTCCTCCCGGCGATGCCCGGCCGGTTTGATGTCACGATTAACCAAGCAACGACAGAACCAGCTGCGAGGTCTGCGACGCACTGGACAATACCGACGTGCCGGCCTGTACCAGTACCTGTTGCTTGGTGAAGTTGGTAATTTCTTCTGCGAAGTCGGTGTCACGAATGATCGACTCGGCGTTGACGGTGTTTTCCAGCGTCGCCCGCAGGTTATTGGCGGTGGATTCCAGGGTGTTGCCCTGGAACGCACCCAACGTACCCCGCAGGTTGGTGATATCGTCGATTGCGGAATCGATGACACCCAAAGAGTCTTGCGAGCCACTGGCAGTCGTAACGTCGATCGACTTCCAATTCGAAAACTGGTTGCTGGGAAGGTTGTTTCCGAGCGCGTCACTGCTGGCTTTCAGGATCGATAGCTGGGCCGTTTGTCCCGCATTGGCTCCGATCTGGAACGTCAGCGTGCCGTCTGCCACACCAATGTTGGCGCCGGCTACATCAGCGGTTTCAGCGGCATCCGTGGCGTTGGCCTCGACCGTGAAGGTCAGACCGTTGAAGTCACCGGAAGAAGCCGAGATCACATTGCCTGTGGCCACAACATTGTCCAGAGTCGAACCGCCAGGTCCGGTCAAATCGACAATCAGGTTCTGGCCAATCTTGGTAACGATTCCCGTACCGCTATTTGTATCGACTGTCGCATCACCGATACCGGTTTGGTCGTTGAAGGAGGTGTCGAGGCTTGACGCCACGGTAAAATTCTGACCGAAGTTCTTTGAAGTCAGCACCAATTCACCGGAGCCGCTCTTCAATGAAGCAATCACACCAGTATCGCTGGTGACGGAATTGATGGCATCGCGAACCTGGGTGTTGGTCATACCGGCCGTCAGGTTCACCTGCGTCGAACTGTTAAACGTCAGCGTTTCGTCCAATGCGAGGTTGCTGTCGTTGTCCAGTACACTGGTCGCTGCACTGCCGCTGGTATCGATCTGGCCCTTCTGGGCGTTCTGATCAATATTGTCAATCGCAAACGTTCCGACGGTCGTGTCGGACGTTGCGTTCAAATCGGTAACAAACGTATTCGTGGAAGTGGCATTCAATCCAGCGCTGCCATCGAGCAGCTTCTTGGTTCCAAACTGGGTATTGGCCGCAATACGGTCAATCGTTGCCAGGGCGTTTGTGATTTCTGCCTGATTGGCGGCGAGGGCATCTTCATCGTTGACACCGGCGTTGGCGGAATCCAGAGCCAGTCCACGAATTTTGACCAGCAGACTGTTGATCTCTGTCAACGCGCCTTCCGCGGTTTGCACCATGGAAGTGGCTTTTTCCGAATTTTCGATTGCCTGTCGCAAACCGGCAATTTGTGCTCGCTGCTTTTCAGAAATGACCAGCCCTGCAGGACCGTCGGCACCACGGTTGATTTTCAAACCGGATGACAACCGTTCCAGCGAACGGTTAAGGTTCATCGAACTGCGGTTGAGATTGTGCTGTGCGCTCAACGCGCCAACGTTGTTGGCAAGTGTAAGAGCCATTGGTAAGTACCTCCAAAAGTAAAACGATTGGAAGCCCGACTACATCCCTGTCGTTGCGCGGCACGTCCGTGGAAAAGCGCTTGATCGTGCTTCAGTGAAAATTTGATGCCCGGATCTACCGCAAAAATGCCTCCGCAGTCAATTCGGCTGACTGCCGGTTGAAGAAGGTGCCCGATTGAATTTTTTGCTGAACCTCAGCAATTCGATCGAGACGTATCTCCGGTGATTCCGCGAGTTTTTGAACCAGACCCACCAGTTCCGGGTCGCGGGCGTGTTGGGCGTGGACTGAATTTGCATCAGCCACCCCGCTGCCGGGGGTTCGGGAATCGAACCGGGCATGCGGCGAATTGACTTTGGCTGTACCGCCCGGAATGCGTTCCGGGGAGCCGCCTGGCAAATCGTTGATGTTCACGTCAACAATCTCGCTAGAGGAAAGGTTGGACGAATAGGTGATCGAGCCGCTTCGGGGGAACTTGTCAGGCAACTTGCAATAAAGTTCCGGGTCGCAAAAGCCGATCAGAAATAAGTGTTAGGGCAGATAGGCACAAATTGACGATTACACCGATTGGTGAGAACGCTTTCACCGATTGGTGGAACGCTCAAATGCATCGACGATTTTCAGGGCAGCGCCGTCGTGGCAGAAAAATCGCGGAAAAAATGGATGCTTCGCTCCATCCTGCTAGCAGGCCTGTTTTCACAGGGGCTGTTGTCGGGTTGGCTGTATTTGTCGTTGAGTCGCACTCACGACCTACCCCCCGCCATCCCTGCCGAGATCGTGCTGTCCACGCCCGATGCGCCTTCCAGCGCGGACGTCTATACACCGCAACAATACCGGCAGTTGGCTGAACAGTTGTTACGCGGGGACAACCCGGGGCAGGCGATTCCCCACCTGCTGAATGCCGCGCCATCGCGACTGGAGGAAGCTGACGACGATCTGTTGTGGCGGATAGCACTTTGTTACGAGGCCGCGGAAGATTATTCCCGAGCTGCCCGCTGGTACGATCTCGTGGCCAATCGTTCCTCACGTGCTTTGCTGATTCAAGCTTGCCGATACGGCCTGGCTCGATGCCGAATGCACTCTGGTGAGCAGGAGGCCGCACGACAGCTGTTGTGGCGATATTACCTGACCTTTCGTCACGAAGATCCGGGCCAGTTAAATACCGAAGGGCTGTTGCTGCTTGCTCACAGTTTTGGCGACACCCAACCGGCCGATGCACACGGCCTGATGCGTCGTGGCTTGATGATAGAAAGCGGGCGTCCGCCGCTCAATGTCGATCGGCAGTTGCAGTTGGTGACGGATCTGGAAAAGGCAAACATCGACACGCGTGCCGTCATGGGGGAACAGGACGCTCAAGTCCCCGCTGCAGTAACCATTGATGACGTGATGCGAACGGGATCAGGTCCGGATAATCTGATCGCCAGTTTTGATGCACGGCAAGTCACCCTGCTATTTCTCTTTCAATGTCTTTCCAGCAAGTTGCAGATACCGGTGGAGATGACCGATCAGGCTCGCGAGCGAGCTGAACAGGAGCGAATCAGCCTGATGATGGATCATGTCAATTTGTCTGCCGCGCTCGATGCCCAGACATTGCCGTTTGAACTGGGATGGAGCTGGCGGGACGACGCGATTGTAATTTACGTTCTGCAAGAAGCGCCGCAGGAAATACAACAGGGCCTGCATGACCAGGCGGCACTGCGCATCCTGCAACGGGTGTTGATGCTGGCTCCCGATCACAAGCACGCAGCCTGGTTGCGATTTTTCCTTGCCAATCTGCAGTACCGTCTGGGCCAACGGGCCCTGGCGATGGCGGTGCAGCGCGACTTGCTGAACGGTCAGCTGGACCCCCGTTTGCGTCAGGCCGTGAACTTCAATCTGGGACAACTGTATTTGTTGGCCAATGACGCCGTTTCGGCAGTTGGCCCGTTCAGTCGCGTTGTGGACTCCAACACGAGCGGGCTGGTTCAGTCCGTTGGATGGATCAAGCTGGGCCAGATACACGCTGAACTCGGACAGATTCCGCAGGCGGTGGCAGCTTTTTCCCGGGCGAGTCGGACCAGCGAAGATGGCAATGTCAGGCAACTCGCGGCAATCGGACTGGTGGCTGCGTATTTGCTGGACGGCCAGTACCGTTTGGCCGGGAGAACCGTGACGGAGAGTCAGCCACTGCTGATTGACCCGCAATTGCGACAGGTCTCGAAATATCTGGCGGCGTTGAGTTCGGCGGGTCGCCAGCACGAATCGCTCGAGGAAAGCCAGCAAATGGAATTGCTGGAAGGCTTGTCTCAATGGCAGTGGAATTCGGACCACGGCAAATACGGACACTTTCTTGCCGCACGGGGATACGAGTACCTGGGTTTTCATGACTACGCGATCGAATATTCGATGCGGTCCCTTGCCGAATCGCCCGCGCCGTGGCTGTATGGGCAAAACCTGCAACAGCTTTCGCGTTTGCTGATCAAGCAACACCATTTCGGCCAGGCACGTGCCGTGTTGCACAGCGCGCTGCAGAACCCGGATTTTCAGGGCCGGGCCATGGCGCTGGGCACGCTGGCTCAAATCGAATTTCAAAGTGACCACCACGAGCAATGTCTTGACTATTGTCGCCAGCTCCTGGCCGGCGACGCTGCTCCGGACCAGTATGCGGAGGCCCTCAAGTTGATGGGCAAGATCTACGAACAACGTGGCGAGCATTACCAGGCTGCGTTGTGCTTTGCAGGGTTGCTGCCGGAATTGATGCAACCAGTGGATACGGGTCAACCGCAGGAGAATGCAGATGTGGTGCAATAGAAAGGACACTGCCGTGTCACGCTCGCGCTACCCGATTCTGTTGGCGGTGGCCTGGTTGACTGTCGGCTTGCTGACTTTGCCAGGGAGTACTTGCTATGGCAGTCCCCAGCAAGCCATACCGGCCGCAGCTTCGAAAAAGTCTGCCACCGACTCGGATTACGAATTGTCAGGAGAGCTGTTTCCAGATCTGGAATCACTGCGTAGCGAACTGAATAGTGAGGCCCGGATGCTTGATGGCGTGTTGTCAAAGGCCGATCCGCAAACTCCGCCATCAGCCATCGCTGATTTGTTGTCATCCGAACTGGAAACGTCGCGGCAAGTGGAGGAACTGGGCAACAAGATGCTGCAATTGATGGAAGTGCACCGTCAGCGACGTGCGTCGCGGCAATCTTCGTCTGACCAGGAATCTCCGCCTGACACTGACGCAGCCGGCTCCCCTGCCCGGCCGATGACGCCGGACCATCAGTCGTCCGCGACAAGCTCGACAGACGACGGGTCGGAAGCCAGTGATTTGGGGCGAACAGACATTTCGCATAACCTGCAAACGACCACCGTGCTGGACCGCCCGCCCGACCAGCTGGCGGTAGCCGACAACCTGTTTTATTCAGGCGAGTACGCGTTGGCACAAGAGCTGTATCAAGTCGCACTTGTTCACGCGCCGGCCGGGCCATCTCGCACCTGGATTCAGTTTCAGCTGGCCAGCTGCCTGAAACGCACAAGCCAGGTTGGTGAAGCGCAGAAGCTACTCCGCGAGATTACGGCAACACAGGGCATCGAAGAGGTCACTGCCAATGCCCGCTGGTGGTTGGAAACCACCGAACGCAAAAAAAAGCTTCAGGAAGAACTGGACATACTCGAAACATTTACTGCCCACAAGGAGGCCGATAATGGCATCGACCAATGATCACCAAATTAATGAACACTTGCTGCGACAAGTGGAGATCTACAATCGTGCTCTGCCCGTCGCCGAGGAACTGGCGCAGCGATTTGAGGCAAGTCCACAACAGCAGGCCAAACTGGCAACGCTTGATGAATGGATGCAACAGGCGGCACACGAGAACCGGCAAATTCAGGAGTTGATACCGAATGGACCCGAAGCAGCTGGATTGGGGGCACAGGCCAAGGCTACCGCGCAACAACTTAACCAGCTGATCGCCCGTATGATCGGGTTGTTTGACATGATGGAAAAGCACGCCAGACGGGTCAAAGC
>CAMYKF010000732.1:0-10586 GCA_947258905.1 uncultured Pirellulaceae bacterium
CATCAATCAACCGCCTGGCAGTGCTTTCTCGAGACCGGCCCGGAGGCCATGCTGCCACTGTCTGACGGCCGATGTTCAATCGTGTGGTCCTGCGACCGTGAGAAAGCGGATGAACTCATGCTCATGGACGACACCGCATTCGGGCCGGTCCCGATTCGTTCTGCATGGGACAACACTGTGTTCGGCACCGATTCCACAATCAGGACCTGGGTCACTTGGCTCGCCGAGGACGGCTCTAGCGGAGGTTCGCTGTGGACGTGGTCCGGCACCGCCTACAACGGCGAACCGTTCGAGCTAATCGGTGTGAATCTGGACGATTTTGACGGCAGTTTGAACAACTACTCGTTCCTGTGCAATTTGCTGTGGGACATCAATTGCGGTTGCGATTGTGCTGTCTACGTCGGCGGTGGTGTCGGCTTTGGTTTCAGCGAACTGGACGTGACCCTGCCACAGTTTCAAACCAGCGTTACTCTCGAAGACTCTTCGTTCGTCTACCAGGGCATCCTCGGTATTTCCAAGAGCGTCTCGCCCAGCTGTGACCTGTTCTTCGAGTATCGATACTTTGGTACCGACGAAACGAGTATCGCCATCGACACGCCACTGGGTGGTGGTGTGGCAACTTCCGACATTACCTCCAACAACTACATTGGCGGTATCCGGATCAAGAAGTGGTAACCGGCTGACAGGTATAAAACCTGTATGAGAAACAGCGACGGGGAGGTATCCAGCGAGATGCCTTCCCGTTTTTCTTATGCGCCTATGCTGTGTCGACTACAGGCCGCGGCGATAGCGACGCGTACGGCCACGTGACGATGTCCGTTGTTCCTTGACGTCGGTGATCTCGAAGCCTTCGAGCTGGTCCTGCACCAGTTCCCGATTGATGCGGCGTTCAATTTGCACCAATTCACTGCGTTGCAGCGGTGTGACCAGCGAATAGGCCACGCCATCGCGTCCCATGCGTCCGGTGCGGCCCACGCGATGCACATAGTCATCGCTGAGTTCGGGAATGTCGAAATTGATGATGTGCGAGACATGCGACACGTCGATGCCGCGTCCCACCACATCGGTGGCCACCAGAATCCGCGTCTTCCCCGCGCGGAAGGACGCCATGACCTTGTCGCGATTCGGCTGGCTCATGTCACCGTGAATGGCGCGGGCATGGGAAAATTCCTCGGTCTTCAGCAGTTTCCGATACAACCGTTCGGTGCCCAGTTTGGTGCGACAGAAAATAATCGCCTGACGCGGCTCCTCACGCTTCAACAACTTGATCAACAAGTCCACTTTCTGGTCCGCGCGGACTGTAAAGTAAAACTGATCGATTGTATCGACGGCCAGCGAACTGGAAGAAAAATTGACCAGCTTGGGCTGGTGCATGTAGCGTTTGGAGATCTCCAGAATCGGCTGGGGCAACGTGGCACTGAGCAACAGCATCTGTCGCTCTTCGGGCAAGCGACGCAGGATGCGTTCAATGTCCGGACGGAATCCGATATCCAGCATGCGGTCGGCTTCGTCCAGCACGACAAAGCGAATCTTGTCGACACGCAGTGTGCCCCGGTTCAGGTGATCGATGATGCGGCCCGGCGTGCCCACCACAATGTCGGCGCCGTCGGCCAGACGATTGATTTGCCAGCGAATGGACTTGCCGCCATACACGGCCACCGATCTCAACAGGGTGTCCGCTTGCCGTCCCCGTTTTCGGCCACCATCTTCCGCCGGTTCTTCTTCCTTTCCCGCCATAAGGTCACCACAGATGCGTTGCATCTCGTGATGCACCTGCAAGCACAGCTCCCGGGTGGGTACCAAAATGATGGCCTGGGGCCGCCGCCGGCTGGCGGCCTTGCCGTCACCATTGGTGTCTTTCTGGTCGGCCTCCAGCTGCTCGATGATGGGTATACCAAAGGCAGCTGTTTTTCCGGTCCCGGTGCGAGCCTGGCCGATCAGATCATGTCCCTGTAACGCCAGCGGGATCAGGCCGGCCTGAACCGGTGTCGGTTTCTCGTAGCCGATTTGGGACAGGATCTCCAGTCGGCGGTCGCCCAGCCCCAGTGCCTCAAAGCACAGCTTTTGCTTTTTTCGCAGCTTTTGTTGGGGTTGGGAGGCGTTTTTTTCAGGCACTGTGTTCAATGAGACGTGACCAGCGGAAAGGTCGCTATATGATTAAGGGCACCGGGCATGATGAGGGGCATCAAACGAAAAACCCGGTCTGGAGATCAGACGAACAGAGCCAATCCCGGCAAACCAGCACGTTAAGCTAGTTTTTTGCCTGTTTCAGGTCAACGCTTATTGTAATCATTACCGTCGCGTTGCAGCAGTCAAATGCCCGTCCAGCCGCTCCCAGGCTATTTATGAACCAATACGTCGACAATATTCTGCATGCGTTTGCCAGTCTCGACGACGACCACGAGCAGCTGCGACGGATTTCCATGCTGTCCGGCGAACTGGGCTGGGCCGACGAGCGCGAGATCGACGCCATGCTGAACAGCCTGCGTGAGCTGAGCCCCGGTATTTCACCGGCTGTCCTGGATCGGGGCCTGGAAATCGTCATTGGGCGTCTGGCCCGCATGGCCAATGAGTCCGAAAGTCCCTGCGACGATTCCGCGCGAATCGCAGCGATCCAGGCCCTGTATCGAGCCCTGCCAGATGAATCCCGCACGCGGAATTACCTGTTGAACTGGCTGGCGGGCATCAATTCTCAAGCTTCGCTGGACAAATTCGCTGATTTGCTGATCGACCAGCCACCTCTGTGCCCGCATAGCATCGTGGTGGCCTTTGCACCGCTGGTCCAGCATCAACGCCGCTTCGATGTCGATGCCGTCTTTCCCAAACTGCTGGGCGGATTGCAGCATCCTGGCGTGGCCGCCGCCATTCTCGATGTGGCCAACTTTGTCACGCGGCAACAGCATACCGACCGCCACCCGGCCAGCGATCATCTCGACTCGTTGATCCAGATGCTGGGCATGTTAACCGAACAGTTAACGTTGCTGGAGGAAGGCAAGCCGCCGCCGGGCCGTTCGCCCCAGGACATCAGCCGCATGGTCAATGAGACCGTTTCACTTATTGCCTCGCTGTGTGACGCACTGGCGCTGATCGGCGACGAGCGGGCGGTGGGCAAGTTGAATCGCGCCTCCGAACTGAAACATCGCCGCATTCGCGCCGAAGCACTTTCGGCACTGGCCCGCCTCGGCCAGCAACAGGCCGGCCAGCAACTGGTGGCACTGGCGGCCGAGCCGGTCATTCGCCTGCGCGTCCTGCAATACGCCGACGAACTGGGATTGAGTGACCAGATCGACGAATCATTCCGCGACGACAAGGCCCGCGCGGAAAGCCAGCTGGCCATGTGGCTGGCTCATCCCGACAACATGGGACTGGCCCCCAACTCGTTTGAACTCATCGACCAGCGACGACTGGCGTGGCCCGGCTACGACGACGAAGTGGACAGTTTTTTGTTTCGTTACAGCTACGAGTTTTCCAATCGCCGTATCGACAACATCGGTATCGCCGGACCATTGGCCCACGCCTTTTCCATGAATCTGGAGCATCTGGAAACACCCGATCTGTACGCCTGCTTTGCCGGCTGGCACTGTACGCACGACGAGATCATCGAGATGTCGATCCCCCAGGCTCGATTGCAACGACCGGGACTGGTCGAGCGGCTGATGGCGCGGCTGTCTTGCGAACAAATCGATGGCCATTCTATCAACGATATCGAGCCGGTGTTTCTGGGCTTGTTCATGGGCGAGGAGGTGCTCGTCGCGTCCGGCCGCCAGGAAGGCAAACAGGGTACCTATATCGTCGACCGCGATGACGTGGCCTGGTTTGCTCCTCATGCCGAAGAATCAGCAGCCCGCGATGAACTGGCCTACTGCATCTACAAGGGACGTCGCCTGCTGAGCGCCTTTAACCAGCCCGAAGCCTGGCCCGGTGAATCTGCATGTTGATGTTGCTGCGCTGCTCGTTGCTGGTCTGTCTGGCTCTCTGCGGATGTCGCCCGTCGCCCGCGCAATTCTCTGACCCAACCGCTGACGACACGCCTCGCAGCACCGCGAACCTGCAGTTCGGGCAACGCGAGCAACTGGGTGCGATTCAGGCCCGGCAGATCAACGAAGCCAGCGGACTGGCCGCCAGCCGCCAGCACGCCGGCATGTACTGGGTTCACAACGACAACGGACGCCACCCCGGATTGTTCCTGATCGATTCCAGCGGGCGGCATCGGGCAACGGTCCAGCTGGCCGGAGCGCCGTTTCAGGACTGGGAAGACATGGCCGCCGTCACCATCGACGGGGAGAGTCATCTGGTGCTGGCAGATTGCGGCGACAACAGTTTTCGTCGCGAAGAATGCCGTTTGTACGTGCTGAAGGAACCCCATCTACTGGATTCCGCAGACCACGAACCTGCCGACGAACCGTCGCCCGTCGAGTTGACGGTTGATGAATTTGAGACCATTCGCTTTCGCTATCCGGACGGGCCGCGCGACTGTGAGGCCATGGCGGTCGACGCGACTGGCACAGGCACCGTCTTCTTGATCACCAAACAGCACACGCCCGACCACCCGCGCATGGCGGTGTACCAGTTGGCTTTGCAGTCAGCCGACCGGGGCCAGGTGCAAGTGGCTACGCGACTGGATACACCATTTGACGCACCGCTGGTGACCGGCATGGACATTTCACCCAATGGCCAGCTGTGCGTCGTACGCTCCTACAGTTCTGCCTGGGTTTTTCGCCGCGCTGACGACGAGTCGTGGCAGGACACCTTGCAAAGCGAACCCGAAGTCCGCAGTCTTTTGCCCCTCCAGCGTCAGGGCGAAGCCGTGTGTTTTACCCATGACGACTCGGGCCTTGTCATTACCAGTGAAGGCAGGCGACAATCGCTCTGGAAGATCGAGCTCACCAGCGATCCCGATCGTCGTTGAACGAATCGAGTCAATCTGCTCGAATACAGCCCCGCGTCGCCGTCCACCCCGCTCGCCCCTGTAACACGATGAACGAACCACGAAAAAACCGAATCCTGATCGTCGACGACAACGCCGCCAATCGTGAATTGCTGGAAGCACACCTGCTGGGTCTCGATTGCGAGATGGACTTTGCCGAAGACGGTACCCAAACGCTGGACAAAGTGGCATCGTTTCAGCCCGATTTGATTTTGCTGGACGTGATGATGCCGAGACTCAGCGGATTTGAAGTCTGCAAACAGCTGAAGGGCGATCCGAAAACCAGCAGTATTATGGTGCTGATGGTGACCGCCCTCAATGAACTGGGCGATATCGAACGGGCCGTCGACGCTGGCACTAATGATTTTCTTTCCAAGCCGGTCAGCCGCGTGGAACTGCTCAAGCGTGTGGAAAACATGCTGAAAATCAAACACATTACCGACGAAAACGAACGCCTGCGTCGCTATATCTACGAGATGGAAGACGACGAAGACGACCAGGGCCAGCGGCGTTCCGCCAGCTAGCCATCGCTACCTGGTTCGGGATTCGGCTAGCGATTCTGCCCGCTAGCGACGGAAATGCTCTTCTGAGGTCCACACTGCAACCTCTAACCTGACGGCACTGCCACAGGCGCCAACAAAACAGAAGTAGAGATTCCGCGCAGGGAGGCCGGAGATGAATCATGCATCGGCAAGGATGCCACCGCGCACACTACTGACCGTGGTTGTGATCCTCAGCGGATTTGGTTTCTGCCAAACGCTCTCGGCACAGTTCCCGCAGCTTTTGCCGGCCCGACTGAACGACATCGCCGCTTTGGGTGATGAGAGTTTTCAGGTTCGTCAGGCGGCCGCCCAACGATTGCTGGATGGCGAGACTGATTCCTTTGACTGGCTGTTACTGGCCCGGCATTCCCGCGATCAAGAGATTGCGCGAAAAGCCGACCGACTGCTCCAGCAAATCGATTACGAACGACTGCTTGTCAGACTGGACCCGTCACTCTCGGGTTATCGGTCTCTTGATTTTGCGGGCCGCGCCAAATCGATCATTCGACTTGGGCAACTTGCGGGTTCACGACAACAACAGGCACTGGTATTGATCGCCCGGTTTGAACTGGACGAAGTTCTTTCGCGGTGTGCAGCCGTGGAATTGATTGAGAGTCAGCCCCAGGATAATTCGTCAATTCGCGATGCGCTGGCCAACAGCAGGCGTCCCGCGTCTAACTGGATCATCGCCTGGTGCCTGTCGTCGCAAGAGCCCGCGCGATTGCGCGAAGTCTGGCAACCGATGATCGACCAGTTGATGAGCGATCCGCGTTGCGGGCGCTGCCCCGGTTCGACCAGTCGTCTTTTGAAGTGGTACGCAGGGCAATTGCTCAGCCTCGGTCACCAGGCTGCCAGCGATGATGCAACCTTGCTACTTGTCGAATTGATCGACGAGCGGCCGGGCGACGTGATTGAGTGCTTTGACTGGCTGTTACTGCACGACCGGTTCAGCGTCTGTAATCAGCTGATCTCGCGGTTTGCCGGGCTGATGGACAGTGATGCCCGTTTGCTGTTTCGTCGCGCGGAAATGATACGTCGACAAAGCGGAACGGCGGCCGCCCTTCCACTGGCACAGCGGGCCCGCGAGGTCATCGGCTCCGAACCGTTGCTGAATTTGCAGTCCGCCATCAACCTGAGGTATGCCGGGCTGGATTACTGGTCCGAGTGGCAGCTGAATCAGGTGATCGAAAACGCCGAGGCAGCCCCCACGATTCGTGTTCAGGCCTGCTTGCTGCTGGCCGAGATGCAGTATGTACAGAACGATTTTCTGGCCGCGGCCAGCACACTGGAGATTGCTGACGGCCAGCAGCCGGTAACGGGCGAACCGGCTGTGGCGTTGCTGGCCGAGACGCATGGCAACGTGAAAGCCCGCCGCAGCTACTTTTTGCATCTGCATGCCATCGCCCAGGGAGATGATGAACTGGCCGAGCAGCATTTGCTCAATGGTATCAGCCTGTCGCCGGAAAACAGCGATCTGCTGATCGCCATGTCGCGTTTTCAGGGTTCCGTCGATTCGTGGCAGGAAGACGCCCGTCAGCTGATCGACATTGCACTCAGACAGCGGCTTGCGGAAATTAGCCGGTTACAGGTCATCGGCGAGCGGGATCCGCGACAAAACCGATTGCGTGAAGTGCAATTGGCGCAAGAACTGAACGGTTATGCGTGGCTGTCCAGCCAATCCGGATTCGACCTGTTGGCGGCAGAGAAATTTGCCCGCGAAGCGGCTCAGCTCGCGCCTCATGACAGCCGCATTCTGGATACACTCGCCTCCTGCCTGTTCAATCTCGGCAAATATCGCGAAGCGGTCGCCATCCAGCAACAGGCAGTTCGCCACAATCCCAACTCGTTGCATTTGCGTGCCGGACTCAATCAATATCGCCAGGCGATGTTGCTGGCCGAGCTGCCAAACTTCTTTCGATAGTTGGCCACGTTGGAGATGCTGCGACTACTGTGTCACGTTGAATACCGATTCGCTTTTCATCACCACCCAGGCGTCGGGAAACGTGTGAAACGCCCGTACATGCACCGTGTTGAGACGCGACTGGATATTCACATAGCTGATAGCGCCCAGTGCCATGCGTCCGCTGGATTGAAACTGGAACATCAATCCCTCGCAGGGAGTCGATTTCAGCAGTTCATTCTGAATCGTCGCGAAAGTGTTTGACTCGGCCGGGTCGAGCTGAAATCGAAACGAATAATCGATACTGTCATCGATGGTTAATTGGCAGCTGGAAGGTGCACCGACCGATTCATCAAATAATTGCAGACCGGAGGGCAAGGGTTGTAACTGCGACGAAGCGACTTCACTGAGTACCATGCCGTCGCGTTGCCACGTCAACAAATGGCCCGAACTGGTGATATCGACTCGCAAACGATACTGTTCACGGGTGATAGTCCGAGTGGCAAAGATCTCAAACAGTTCCGGGTGCAACGATCGCCCGAAAACGCGGAAGGAGAGCTCCGAGATTTTGGGACGAACGGTTAACACGACACAAAGTTTCCAACAAAAGGCAATTTAGGAACAAATCTGTTTGAGGGGTGTTCTGGTTCATCGACGTAGCTTGCGAGCGTCAATTGGCTGGAACAACTCAATTATAAACTGCAGGCAAGCGCGCAGAAATAGAACTTTTTACAACAGTCGAAAATCAATTTTTGGCACGTCATAAATTTTTTCAAAAACACATGTTGCAACAAAAACTTTTTTGCGACGGGTGTACAAAAAATTTCTTCGCAAAAAACTTTTTTTGTCAAACGATTATGCCAGGCACTTGACATTGACCGGTTTACTGATTTGCGGGTCGGCAAAATTCTGCCGCCTCATCGCACCCGCCCTCACCCACCGGCCAGCAGACGAACAACAGCGTTCCGTCAGGTTGCAGGAAGCGAGCCTCCGCGGAGTGCCGGGCCGGGGACTGACGACTCCCGCTGCGGGCTTCCAATGCGGTGCACGATCCGCCCGGTTTCAGCCGCGTGCAATGTCGGGCCCGTATGTAGCAATCAAAAACAGTTCTTTGTTGTTGGAGGAATACCATGATTAAGAAGACCCTCTTTGTGGCTGCGGGAGCCGTGTTGGTAATGGGCCTGTTGTTTGGCCGCAACCTGTTGCCGTATGCCGGAACCGCCATTTCCAAAGCCCAGACATGGGCCGACTCCCAGGTGGATGTCAGTTTCAAGCTCGACACCGCCCGTGGCCTGCTGGAAAACGTCAAAAACCAGATCGAGCCGATGGTCTACTCGATCGCCAAGCAGGAAGTCGAAATCAAGCGTTTGTCCGAGCAGGTCGAACAACAGGATGAAGCCCTGGTAAAGGCTCATCTGCACATCATGCAGCTGCGTGATCATCTCGATTCGAGTGAAACCTCATACGTTTCCACCAATGGTCGCAGCTACACCAACTCCCAGGTTCGCGAAGATCTGGCACGCAAGTTCCGTCAGTACAAGGCCTCTGAAGAGCGGCTGACTGATTTGCGGACAACTCTGGAAGTTCGTCAGGCTGGCCTCGATGCCGCCCGCGAAGGTCTGGAGGAAACCATTGCCAAGCGTCGTGATCTGCAACTCGAGATCGAAAACCTCGAGGCCGAGCGGAAGATGCTGGAAGTGGCTCGCACCGCCAGCGATTTCGCCGAGTTTGACAACAGCGATCTGTCTCGCACCGAGCAAATGATCGAGGAAATTCGCGCCCAGCTGGAAACCGAAGCGGTGATGCTGGCCATTGCTCCGCAACTGACTGGCGAGATCGCCATGGATGATGAAGTGGACAACGAAGGCGACATCGTGGATGCCATCGATGTGTACTTTGGCCAGGCTTCCGACGGCACGGTTGTGCGGAAGTAACCAAACAAGACCGAAAACGGGTTCGTGGCCGCGCTGGCCCGAACCCTGTTTTCAGTCTGACTGTCAATCTGTTTTTTCTGGTAACAGTCTTTCCAGGCAAAACGTATGTGTTTTCCAGACGGTGAACCAGGCTCATGTTTTCATCCGGGCAACAAATCAGGCGTGTCAAGCAGTCAATTCGCGCGGGCGAATTGAATCAGGCTTGTCGTCTGGCCCGGCAATATGACCTGCAGGCCACCACCTCCGGCAGAAGAATTGCTGACAAGTTAATCGACCAGCTCGTGCAACGGGCTGGTCGGTTTTCTGTTTCCGGTGATCTGGAATCTGCCTGGCAGGACCTGTCCGATGCCTCGTCGATTGCCGTCGACCGCACGGCGGACCGCGTTTCCCGCGAAACCAACGCCTTGATTGATCGCACCGTCGATTACGCGCACGGCCTGCTGCACGCCGGCCGGCCCTCACGGGCCGCTTCGGCCATCCAGCTGTTGAACCGGCGCAAAATCCGGGATCGCCGCGCTGATGAAGTGCAAAAGGTTTGCGATCTGATCGCCAATGCCGAACAACTGGCCGCTTCCGGCCAACTGCAGGATGCCGCCAGTCTCCTGAGAGAAACCAAAAACCTGCGACCTGATCTGGGTTTTTTGGACGCGCGAATTCGCAATTATGGTTATCAGCAATCCGAACTGAACGACCTGACGCACCAGTTGCGATATGCCATTAACGATTCGGCATGGGCCGGCGCCGCCGAACTTTCCGATCGCATGCTGCAAATCGCGCCGCAAAACCAGATTGCCATCGATGCCCGGCGACGCAGCGAGATCAAGCAATGCCGGCAGTCGCTGGCCAACCAGCCACAACGTAAACCGTTGGTCGAGGAAATCGAATTCATCGACGACCGCAGCACCCGCTGTGACCAGTCGACCCGGTCCGGAGCGCGTTCCTCCGACGAAGATACGGCACATGACCAGCCCGTGTCGGTTGAGGATCAACCCTCAGGCGAATCGCAAGAGTTCCGATGGCACAACGGTCCCATGCGATCCTTTATGCTGTGGATCGACGGCGTGGGCGGATTTCTGGTCTGCACCGGTGACCAGGTTACGATCGGCCGCGCCGTGCCCCGATCCGGTGTCGACATTCCCTTGCAGGCCGACATCCGGCGTCACCAGTTGCAAATCAAACGTGTCCAGGGCGGCTACATGTGCCGCCCGCTCGATGGTGTCCCGGCCGACGACAGCGGCGAGGATTGCTGGAAAGTGCTCGGCGATCAGCAAATGCTGGGCAAT
>CAMYKF010000732.1:10649-18308 GCA_947258905.1 uncultured Pirellulaceae bacterium
CGCAGTGCTCGCATAGAATTCGTCAGCCGCCACCGCACCGAGCCCTGGTCCGATGCCGTAATACTGCTGGGGGACGCCCTGTTGATGGGGCCCGCGGCAGGCAACCATATCCAGTGCCCCGGCTGGAAGAACCAGTTGGTGGTTTACCGCCAGGGAGACGACATCCTGTTGCGGGCACCCGGACGGTTCAAGATCAATGGAGAGTTGCAAACCGGAGATGTCGTCCTGAAAGACGGCGTGCAGGTCGCGGGCAACGAGTTTTCCATCAGTTGCGAGGAGGTAATTCAGACCTGACCGAACAAACTCACCGGCCGGCCATCATAACTGGCCATCCCATGCAAGCGGCCCAAAGTCGCCAACCGCAAAATCAAAACAAAATATAAAACAATCGACCAAAAAACCCAAAAACCAATACCCCCCGATTCAGAAACTGGACAAATGGACGATCGCCCGGCTACGTTAGAGAAAGACCTGCAAGCGACGCATGTCGGCGAGTCAGCGCAGCAACAGCGGGCGAGAAAAATGAGATTCACACACCCCAGCGGTTCACGACCGCTGGAGGGCTACACGATCAAACGCGGCATTGGCGTCGGCGGATTTGGCGAAGTTTACTTCGCACTCAGCGATGCCGGCAAGGAAGTTGCGCTGAAACGCATCCAGCGCAACCTCGATGTCGAACTCCGCGGTGTCCGCCAGTGCCTGAATCTCAAGCACGTCAACCTGATCTCGCTGTGGGACATTCGCACCAGTGATACCGGTGAAAGCTGGGTCGTCATGGAATATGTTCCCGGCGATTCACTGCGTGATGTGATTGAACGACATCCCCAGGGGCTGCCGCAAGACGAATTGCGTCTGTGGTTTGATTCCATTGCCGCGGGAGTCACGTATTTGCATGATCGCGGCATCGTGCATCGCGACCTGAAGCCCGGCAATATCTTTCGGGACGATGATGAACAGGTCATCAAGATCGGCGACTACGGATTGTCCAAGTTCATCTCCTGTAGCAACCGCGACGGCCAGACCGAATCCGTAGGGACCTTCCACTACATGGCGCCGGAAATCGGCAAGGGTGTCTATGGCAAGGAAATCGATGTCTACGCCATGGGCATTATTCTGTTCGAGATGCTGACCGGACGCGTGCCGTTTGAAGGCGAAAGCAGTCAGGAAATCATCATGAAACACCTGACGGCCGATCCCGATCTCAGCGGCTTGTGCGATCCCTGGCTCAGTGTGATTCGCAAGTCACTGGCCAAGGATCCCGAGCGACGATTCCCGGCCGTCCCCGAAATGATGGCTGCCCTCAACGGACATGTTCCCCTGCCCCAGGTGGCCGACAGCCGACCGGCCGCCGAAGTACCGCCGATTCAGCCGATGTTTATCGGCGAGCAAGCGCAGTATGTCGGCGACGATGAAATCAGGTTTGGTGAGTTGCGGGAAGTCGTGGATGCCAAAATCACGTCAAATCCACATTCGAGCCAGGTGCCGCGGCCTGCCGTGCAAGTCCTGTCCACACATGACAACGCGCCCAGCGAACCGATTGCCCGGGCGGTACATGGCGGTTGGCAAAAGACCACCGACTGGTGGGCCACGGCCAACCTCACGACGCCCGTCAAGATCCTCATCCTCACCGGGCTGGGGATACTCTTGCTCGTCAACATCGCATGGTTGCTTCCGGTATCCATGGGTCTGGGCCTGCTGTACCTGATCTACTTCACCATTCGTTCGTTGATGACTCCGTCACCGGAAAAATCCCGGCAACCCAGAGTCACCAGGGCTGAAAAAATCAGCCGGCTCCGCCAGGGACTGGCCCGCAAACCTGTCAGTGATCGCATTACGGAGTCGATCGGTACGCTGGTCGTCTCCAGTATCGTGTGTATCGTTCTCGGCTTCTTTACGCTGATGGCGACCAATGAAACGGGACTGAACCAGTCGCAACAATGGGCGTTTTATACCTGGTCGGTCGTGACGGCGATCGTGGCAACCTGGACGCTGGTGATCATTAACAAGACATGGGAACACCGCAAAGGTGACGCGATTGTGCGACGTTTCGTCATGTTATCGGCGGGAGTGGCCATCGGGCTGGCAGCCTTTTTCACGGCCCAGTTTCTGCATTTGAACTGGCTGAGTCAGGCTGCCCACTACGAAGACCTGCAACTGTCGCCTTTCGCACCGGACACTTTCCTGACCGGCAATGCGCCAACGATGCTCGGGTTCATCCTGTTCTTTTCGGGTTTGTTCCTGGTTCATCGCTGGTGGCGGCACGCGGATCCGATTCGCCGCACGCGACTGAGTATCTGGGGCGTCGGGCTGTGCCTGGTGTGGGGCATCCTGATTGGTCAGGTCTTTCATTTCCCCATGCCCTGGAGCGGTGTGCTGGCAGTGATGATTTCTATCGCCACCCAAATGGCCTCGCCCTGGCTGACCAGAGAACAACGGGCTGAACTGCAACATCACCCGCGGACCGCCTGACCAAGGAGATTTGACTGTTGCCATGAAGTGTGGTTTTTGCCAAATCCTGACTCCACTTATCCTGTTCGCGGCGATTCTGCTGGTCGTGGCCAGGGCCCAGCCGAATTCCGGCAACTCAACAGTGATGGCCCGGGCGGTAATGCACCAACCGTCGGTCACCAGCCAGCCAGCGGGCCAACAGCAGACCGATGAACTGCAGGACGATGAGCATCAAAGCGATGCGCAGCAGGACGATGAAGCTTCCGGCGATCAACAGCCGGCAGCGTCGGCCGGCCGGGACCGCACGCTCAATCCCAACCCCGATTTGTATTCCGATGCCGAATTACTGCCGGATTGGGCGTTGATCCCCAATCGCGTTGAAGCGGACGGTCGGACCGAATTCGTGGTCGTGCATTCCAACGCGCTGCTGCAGCAACGCGAAGCCCGCGAGGAACTCGAAGAGCGGATGTTGGATACGGTCAGACGCAAGGTGGATGAGATGTTTTCACCGGGCGCGGCGGCAGCCATCGGCATCGACCTGGGTTATCTGCGGCAAAACCTGCTGGTTCCGGGCAACGAATTCTGCCAGGTGCTGTACTGGGACGCTTCGACGGTTATGGACGCCGGCGACATCGCCACTGTATCCGATACCGACCGCGCGGAACCACGAACCGCCTATCGCTGCTTTGCCCGGCTGAAACTGGATTCCGATTTCCAGCAATGGGCCACCGTCACCTGGCACGAGCGACAGGTACGCAGCCGACAGATGCAAATCGGTCTGATCTTTTTGTCCGGCGTACTCATGCTGGTACTCGCCTTTGGCTATTTCAAGGCCAATGAGAAAACCCGGGGTATCTACTCCGGACGACTGCAATCGATGGCACTGATCGGATTGCTGGCCATTATTGCCGCTGCGGTACTGCTTTCCAAAATGTTCCCCTGGCTGTGATCAGGCGCGAGGGATGAGGCGGGAGGCGGGAGGACGCGGTACCAGTCCCCTCCATATTTTGCAACGTCTGAATTTGCACTTTGCACTTTCGGTACTTCCAAAAAACGATCGAATTGAAGTGAGCCGAAGGCGCTAGCCTCGGGTTTCTCGGGGAAACGCCGCCTGAAAGACCCGACGCTAGCGCGTTCGGCTCAGTTTTTGGAACTACTGGTTATTCAATTTGCATTCTGGTTTTGCCGTCTTGCCGCCCACGTATGCTTTCGACCTGCGACCTGCGACTTTCGACTTTCGACTTTCGACTTTCGACTTTCGACTTTCGACTTTCGACTTTCGACTTTCGACTTTCGACTTTCGACTTTCGACCCTGCCTTTTGATTTCATTTACCAGGCAACCAGCATGCTGTATCTCGTAGCGCAAGGCGCCGAATCGCAACAACGCTGGCGGCGGCCCTTGCTCAGCGGCCAGTCCACCACGCTCGGTCGTTCCGGTGCGGGCTGGAATGCGGAGTGGGACGAGCAGATCAGCCGTCTGCATGCCGAGCTGACGATGGACGGACGCCGTCTTCGTGTGCGTCGCCTGCCGGAATCCACCAACCCGGTGTTTTATCGCGGCAAACAGCTTGATGAGTTCCTGATCTCGGCCGGCGAACATTTCGTGATTGGCGGCACGCGATTTCAGCTGGTTGCTGAAAACGTGCAAGTCACGATGGACCTGCCTTCGCCCGACGCTGAACGCAAGTTCAATCCCCAAAAACTACGCAAGGTCGATTACCGCGACGCCGGACAAAAAATTGCCGTCCTCTCGCAATTGCCCGATGTGATCGCCCGCGCCGCCAACGACATCGACTTGCATGTCAAGATCGTCAGCATTCTGTTAACGGGCATTCGCCGCGCCACGACCGTCGGTATCGTGCAGCATATCAACAGCGAGCTTCCGGCCGAAGTCATTCACTGGGATCAGCGGCTGGTGACCAGCGGAGACTTTCAGCCCAGTGGCAAACTGATCAGCCGCGCCGTCGAATCCGGCGAAACGGTGCTGCATATGTGGAAGACCGGTGGCCAGTTCGGACAGGATCAGATGACGGTGCTGCGTGACGGAGACTGGGCGTTCGTTTCGCCGCTGCCTGGCAAATCTGCCGACGGCATGGCCATCTACGTGGCCGGAAACTACGACATGCAATCCGCGGATCCTCGAACCGATCCCCTCGATTTGCACGATGACATCAAGTTCACCGAACTGGTCGCCACGACGCTGGCCAATTTGCGACAGGTGAAGAAGCTGGAACAAAACCAGGCCAGCCTGCGATCCTTTTTTTCCCCGGTCGTGCTGGACGCGATCGCCACGCAGAATCCCGACGAAGCACTGGCGCCGCGGGAATGCGAAGTCTCGGTGCTGTTTTGCGACTTGCGCGGATTCTCGCTGCGTTCCGAAGAATATGCCGAGGACCTGCCCGAATTGCTGAACCGCGTTAGTGGCGCCCTGGGTGTAACTACGCGGGAGATACTTGCCGAGCGGGGAGTCGTCGGTGACTTTCACGGAGACGCCACGATGGGTTTCTGGGGCTGGCCGCTGGACCAGCCCGATCGGGCGCTGAGGGCCTGCCGGGCTGCGCTGCAAATTCAGCGGGACTTTGAACTCTTTGCCAGCCAGCCCGATCATCCGCTGCACGATTTCCGCATCGGCATGGGAATCGCCACCGGCAAGGCCGTAGCCGGGCGCATCGGCACCGACGACCAGGTCAAGGTCACCGTGTTTGGCCCAGTCGTCAATGTGGCCGCCCGTCTGGAAACGATGACGGCGCGGTTACGCGCGGCAATTCTGGTTGATGAAAGAACCGCTCAACTGATTCGCAAAGTCTCGCTTGATGCGCCCGACATGCCACGCATACGGCGGCTGGCCGTGATTAGACCGTTTGGCATGAACAACGCGATCGCCATCAGCCAGGTCCTGCCACCCGCCGATCATCCGGGAGCACTGGGTGATGAATCCATCCTGATCTATGAGCAGGCGCTCGACGAATTCACCGCTGGCAACTGGGAATCCGCGTTTGAGCTGTTGCATCGCGTGCCGGCCGACGACCAGGCCAAGGATTTTCTGACCGTGTATATCGCCCAGCACAATCGCACGGCCCCATCCGACTGGCCCGGCTTCATCGCCCTGCAGCAAAAATAGGAATTTGCGAGCCCGCGCTGCGTAACAAGAATCCGCGCTGCGTAACAAATCTCAAGGGCAGTTTGACATTCCCGTAGAAATTCTCGTGAGAGGTTAGATGACCGGCACCCATCCCCGACATCTCACTCGTTGTTCCGAGTTCTCCCTTCTCGTTGTCCCGTGGTCTCCTGACCGCGGGACCAGCAGTTGCGCAACCGCCCCTTTTTGCGTCGCCTTCATGCAGCGGATAGAATTCCGCATGACCGATCCCTACTCCAGTTCAATTCTTTTTTGCTTTTGACCAGACGGATGAGCAGGACCCCGCCCCCGCGCGAAAAAATCGGAGACCAGACGGCCGATCAGGTGCAGCTGATTTCGCAGATCGACCGGCCGATTGTCGAATTTACGTTTTTGGAGCGTTCATTGCTGTTCGCCGAACTGTCGATGGTGGCGTATATGCACCCCGACGAATGCTCGCGAGCCGCCGGTCGCCTGGGTTTCAAAACGGGCAAGTTCGTTAACAGCGACGGCGCCCAGGCGTACATGTTTACGACTGAAACGGACTGCGTAGTCGCCTGCCGCGGTACCGAGCCCAACGAATGGAACGATATTCGGGCTGACCTGTACGCCGTATGGGCTCTGGCCGAGACGGTGGGACGCGTGCATCGTGGTTTCAAGCAGGAAGTTGACGACTTGTGGGAACACCTGCAGGGACTGCTTGAGGACAACACCCTGCCCTTGTGGTTTACCGGTCATTCACTGGGCGGAGCGATTGCCACGATCAGCGCCGGTCGCTGTTTCCTTTCGCACATTGAATCCGAGCCGCAGGAAATTTACACCTATGGCAGTCCCCGAATTGGCAACAAACGATATGTCAATCATGTGTCCGTGCCCCTGTTTCGCTGGGTGCAAAATAACGATGTGGTGACACGGGTGCCGCCCAGCTGGCTGGGCTATCGTCATGCGGGCCAGGAATTTTACATCAATCACCGGGGTGCGGTCGTGGAAGTTGCCGGATGGCGGCGTACCAAGGATCGTCTCAAGGGTTTCGTCAAGGGACTGACACGCTGGCGGATCGATCATTTCAGCGATCATCTGATGGGCGGCTATATCTCAGCCATCGATCGGGCCATCAGGCAGGGCGGCAAGTCGGCGGCCCAGCCCGTCGGTTACTCCACAAAACGCAGCCCCGGCGTATTACCATCATGAACCAACCATCGTCGGACAAACCGCAAATCGATCATCAGAAATTGCAGCAGGCGCTGGAAAAGGTGCTGCCCGAGACCGCGCCGGTGATCGAGGAGGAAATCCAGATCCGCAGCGACGATGCCAGCACGCGCCGCCACGACGACGACCGGTTCATGGCCCGGTTCTTTGGCCTTTGCGTCGGCATGATCGGCTTGGTCACCGTATTGCCGGCCATTTACAACTGGGTCGTCACCTCCCAGGGGGTTGAATTCCAGTCGGTGGCTCGCTGGGCCTGGATTCTTGGATTTATCGGAGCGCTGCACCTGGTGTATGCCTTGTTCGCCATGCAAATACCGGATTTTGGCTCACTGGAATCGCTGGCGGCGTTCCTGCTGATCGTCACCTGTGTCTACGGGTTTGCCGGAATGTCGCTGATGCTGGACGATGGCAGCGGTAAAATCACCAGTTTTCTGCAAGTGCCACTGGCCGTGAAAACCAGGGCCGTGATGTGGTGCGGTGTCATGTTTGGCATCACCGCGCTGGGGTGTTATTTATTTGGTCGTGAAGCACTTATTTGGCGCCGGCGTCATCTTGCCGTGCGAGTGTGACAGGTATGGCAGAGATCTCCCGCGAAGCCACGCTGGTGCTTATCCCCACCGAAATGGAGCGGCAACACGTGGCACCGCTGTTGTCCGAGCACTGCCAGTTGCAACTGTGCGGTTTTGGACCAGTTGTCTCCGGCATTGAAGTCGCCAGTTTGCTGGCCGGCGGCAAGTACCAGCGAGTAGCGCTCGCTGGCATCGCCGGGACCTATGATGCCCGGAAGCTGCCCGTCGGCAGTGCCTGCAGTTTTCAGCAGACGGGCTTCTACGGCATTGGAGCTGGCGAGGGACCCGAATATCAAAATGCTCGCGAACTGGGA
>CAMYKF010000733.1 GCA_947258905.1 uncultured Pirellulaceae bacterium
CGCAACTACGGCCAGACGGCGGCCATGCAGGCGGGGCTGGAGCAGGCTCGCGGCGAGTACATCGTGACGCTCGATGGCGATCTGCAAAATGAGCCGCGGGATATCCCGCGTATGCTGAAAAAACTGGATGAGGGCTATGATCTGGTGCATGGATGGCGCAAGGACCGACAAGACACATTGCTGACCCGCAAGCTCCCCAGCCGCATCGCCAACTGGCTAATATCCAAAGTCACGCGTTTTCCCATCCATGATCTGGGTTGCACGCTGAAAGCCATGCGGCGGGAAATCGCCGATGAGCTGGAACTGTACGGCGAAATGCACCGCTTCATTCCAATCCTGGCCCATTGGCGCGGCGCGCGGTGTGTGGAAATGGTGACAACCCACCATCCGCGAAAATTCGGAACCACCAAATACGGTCTGTCCCGCACACTCCGCGTTGTGCTGGATTTGCTTACCGTCAAATACATGCTGGACTATTACAGCAGCCCTATGAAACTTTTTGGTCGCATCGGCGTTATCTTCTTTGCAATCGGCTCGTTAATGCTGTGCTGCATGCTGGGCATGAAGATTTTTGGCGGCTTTGACATGACCGGCAATCCGCTGCTGATCCTTGGCGCGCTAATGTGTATCCTCAGCGTGCAGTTCTTCAGTGTCGGATTGCTGGGCGAAGCCAACACGCGGCTGTATTACCGCCGTGGCGAACGTCGTCCCTTCACCCTTCGCAGTGTCGTCAGGCAAACTCGCAGCGAAACGATTCCTTTCGACCGCGCGGGTTAACTCCCCTTCTCCCCCTGCGGGAAAAATCCCGGCGCGCCGAGAGCAGGCCGGATGAGGAGGGTTCATTTTCACGGCGGTACCATTTCACGGCACCGTTCTGCTTGCCACCCGTCCACAACAATAGCCCGACGCGCGAGCAAGGGTTCCAACAACCAGCGCCTCGCTTGCGCTTCGGGCTATCGTGCCGTATTCGAAAGCAAAAAAGAGCGGAAGTGCATGGGAATCGAACCCACCGACCACATGTTTTTCATGCAGCCCAACGGTTTTGAAGACCGCGGGGGACACCAGTCCGCCAGGCACTTCCGGGGTGAAATGACAATCTAGTTTACCATCGGCAGATTTCCCAGTCCTGAACGCCCGGTTGTAGCGACGCTCACATTTTTCATCCGTTTCCCCTCTCCGTTCCTGCGGACCGACTCTCCCACAGGCATTGGTATCTACACATTGGCAAGCCGGAGGCTTGACAGCAAGTAGCCGGTGGTTGAGCGAAGCGATACCACCGGATTCTTGTCGACCAATCGTTGTGCATCCCGCAGGGATGCCAGCAATGCAGGGCCAATTCACGTGGTGCTGCGACCCCTTCAGGGTCGCCCTTTCTATGGGAACCGCATCCCCGGGTACGCTTCGCGACCCGGGGCTAATTGCTCGAATCCCTGCGGGATTTGGATGTATTGAATTGTGTAGATACGAATGCCGCGGGAGAAGCCAAGGACATCCGTCTGGTGGCTGTTAGAAATCGCCGCCCACGACATTGCCGTCGCTTTTCTGAATCAGATTGCGCAGCGTATCTTCGTCCACCGCATTGGCAATGATACGCACGGAGCCGTCAGCAAACGCTGCCAGGAAACCGGCAGGTCGCACATTGCCCAGACCACGCATCGGAACATCCGGGTCAAATGGCAAATCGCCAGGGCGTGACCACTCAATGGCATTACTTTCGTCGGCTTCCACATAAACAAGCGTATTGGAGAGACCGTCTATGACCTCACGCATGCGAATCCTGCCGCCTTCATACATCGTGTCAGGTCCCTTGAATGCCTGGTACACGGTCCGCTCGCTGAGATCCAGATTTGGATTGTGGAAAACCTGCGGCATGTGTTGCAGCAATTGCATGTTGTGTTCGCTGTCCCAAGGCTCGTCCAGGTGAAACTCCTCGTACAATCTGCCTTCTTCCATGTAAGGCAGAATCACCACGCGCCAGCTGAGCAGGGGCTGACCATCCTCCGACATAATATCGCGGGGAAACTCGCCGTGTGCCGACTCGTAATTATGAGCGGCCAGCACGATTTGCCTCATGTTGTTCATCGATTCAGTACGACGGGCCGCTTCGCGAACCTGCTGCACCGCAGGCAACAACAGGGCCGTCAGCACACCGATGGTCGAAACGGATGCCATTTGCGATTGGCCTGCGGCGCGAAAAACCAGTTCGTTGTCTACGATTTGAGGTCGAATCTGCTTTTCGATGTAAACCGATACGCGTTCTGCGTATTGCATGATGGCGCGACGCATCTCGGGTGTCTGACTGACCATTTCATTGGTAATCTGGGCCATGATGAGATCCTTGCCCATGGCGATGCCGCCACGCAGGATTTCGTCAATCCGCCCGGCGTCAGCCGCGTCGACCGCTCCCCATCTCAATTGGGCCATCGACTGTCCGGAGAAATCAATTTCCGCCACTACGTGTTTGGTCAGGTCGGGAATTTGCAGAAATTCCTGAAATGGCGGTGGCACGCGATCGGCTGGCGGCAAACTGGCGTTAATCAAACCGCGTACGGGCTCCATGACAAAAAACGCGCGGATGTGAGAGGCCGAATCGTGCGACTCGATGAGTGAAATCAGTTCGCTTTGTGCGCCGGCCGCCGATTGCATCTTGGCGACAAACGACTCCATGCCAAACACAATGGTTTGGTCATCGGGTTGCCAGATGATCGGCGCCTGCTCGGGCGGACCCGTTCGCCAGACCGGCTGGCCTCGCATTTCACCCTGTTCCATGCCAGCGAGCATTTTCTCCGAGAGGGTTTGTGGCGAATCGAATTTGACCGTGACGGCGAAACCCAGTGGCGGCTCCAGTGTTTGCATTGAGTCCAGCAAAATGGCGACCTCATTGATCTCCATGGGGTCGAAGCCCATTTCCTGCTTGCCCAACGCCGTGGCGATCTCTCGCGGAAACAGTTCCATGGACGGCTGGTCCAGAGCATCCTTGACATTCACAAAGATCGCGGCGATCGCCGATGAGGGAATGTCATTGCGATCCAGCGACTGGGCCTGCAACGTGGCCGGCAGCAACAGTGTGACAAGCAAAAACCAGGTAGCGTGGAGTCTCGCGCGCATCGTTTTTCTCCTTATCCGGGATCCGACAGCAAATGGTGTCTCGGCAGGAGCCTCGACCTCCCGAAACCGCCTTCTGTCCGCATTGTTGGCGATCGGCGGTGTAAACGCAAACCGGCAGCACGAGTCGCGGCGTCTAGTCGCCGGGTTGATTGGCCTGTTCCAGAGCGGCCAACGTCTGATCGTGGAAAGCTTTTGCACTTTCAGGTGTATCGCCAATGCATACCATGCCCAGCTTGCCAAACTCCGACAACGCACCGATCAAGTGGAAAACCACGCCCTGCTGGATCGTGCTGTGGAAGTGCAAGTTGTGTTCAACCGCGATATCGATCAGGTCGTCCGGGCAAAGTCCCACGAGAGAATCACCGCCCACGTTGTCGGAAGCGAAATAGCAGCGCGATTCGCCACCGGGAACGATGAATTCGCCCGTGTCACCATCGTAATGGCAGTTGGTAATAAACTTCAGCATCATAAACGTGTGCGTCGTGCCGCCTTTGCGCAGGTTGATCTCGATTGCATAGTGCTTCCAGCCGTCGGGCTCCCTGACGGAAACAAAATCAACACCAAAGCGGCCGATCACGCCGCGATCCCTCAGCACTTCGCCTACGCGGCGGCCCGCTTCCTGCAGTTCCATGCGATACTCGGCATCGGCGGGAAAGGTACAGCCGAGAAAAATCTGGCCGCTGGGTCCGCCCAGAATCTGGTCATGCGTGGAAATCACCTGCACTTCACCGACCGGATTGATGCGGCACTGAACCGAAGGTGATCGTTTGTCCTGACCCTCGACAAATTCCTCGACGATGCCCTGCATATCGCGGAACTTGTGACAGTATCGCGTCCACGTTTCGCCCGCTGCCTCGAACAGAATCCGCTCAGGCAAATTGGCCGTGATCCATTCGGCGATGCGGTCCTGGGGACAATCGGCGAACGAAAACACTGCATTGCCTTCGCCCGAGAACCCCTCGTTCAACTTGATCACCGCCTTGCGCAATCCGGGGTTGTTTTGTTTCAGATGATGGAGCGCGGTAATCATGGCGTTTTCATCAGCCAGGTGCTCCATTCCGGTAGGCACGAGAATTCCCGCTTGCGTCATGATCTCGCGGCCGGGCCCCTTGTGTCCCAGATATTTGAGATCCGGATTGGTGGCATACAGCGGAATGCCCAGTTGCAAGGCCAGTTCACGTTCCAGGTTCGTGGAGGTGAAACACGTCAGGTGAGCTGCTTCGGGACACCGGATCGCTGCCCGGATTTTTCGAACCAACCGCGGTCGATCAAGTATCTTTTGCACGAGCGGCAACGACGACGCATCGTGGCAGGCCAGCATGGTCAGGCGACGACGCGCGTGTGTGGAGGGGATCCCCGGCAACAAATGCAGAAAATAGTCAATGACTGACGGCGGGATCGGCTGGCTGGTGATGTAAACAAGTCTTGTGCGGGGCATTTGCAGCAGCATCATCAGGAACAACATGCGTTCCTCGTAGTGATGCGCGCCGGTTATCTTGGCCAGTTCCCGCGGGTCCAGCGTCAAACTGGGAACGACCACGACCGTTTGCTCGGCGTGGGGATCGGGGAAGATGTCGCGATAGATATCGACCAGTCGCTGTTGCAGCCGATAGTACCGTTGCAGCTTTTCGTCGCCTACGTCGTTTGCGTGTTTCACATCGGTCATCCGGTTCCCGCCATCCTCCGCTATGCCTGTGGCTTGCCGTTGTGATTGACGTCCCGCAACTGCAGCAGCAGATCCATCGTGCTGATCAAGCCCGCCAGGTTGCCGTCGCCATCCAGCACGATGACCCGGTGCACCTGCTCGTCCACCATTTTGTTGACGATCAGGGAAAGCGAATCGTCGGCATCGACGCTGACGACATCGGTTGTCATAAAGCGTTTCACAGGCTGTTGCGACAACGGGGCAATTTTGGCGCGAATCGCGGTCAGCTGTTCTTCATAGACATCTACCGGCATCGAGAATCCAGCGCCCCAGAATCCTGAGCGAGCAAATTCGGCCCGGTCAGCATTCACCCGTTCCTCGGCATTGACCAGATCCCTGGCCGAAAGCACTCCAATGCACTTTCCCTCTGACACGACCGGCGCACCCGAGATGCCGTTGTCGATCAGCCGGCCGGCAACTTCGGCCAAAGTATCGTCAGGCTGCAGCGTCACCATTTGCCGTGTCATGACATCCGCGGCTATTACTTCCGACATCCAATCCTGAATCTTCATTCGCAATCTCCAATTTGCGACGAGTCCCGGTTCAGGTAACACTCTGCACCCTGCAACAGAGATAATACTGCCCCGTGCGTCGGAATGCCAGGAGGGAGGAGCACAGCGCGTTTGCGATGCGATTTTCGACGGTGTGAAACGCCATCCGCACAATTTCGAATCTGCATATTCGATCTGAAACCGAAAACACCCCCCCGTCCTTGCCGGCCGGTATGCGGTTTGTACGCATGACCCGCACTGGCGTTTGGCAGAGCAGTTTTTGGACCTTCACGATCCCTGGCAGAAAAGCCAGAGACACTTTCAACGTGAAGAATGGTCTTAATCAGGCCTGGAAATATGACTGCAGCGTGCTTTTGCGGCGAATGTCCAGCGTCACGCAGTGAAATGAACCGCCGAACGGACCCAGAAATTTCAGACTGCAGGGAATTGGCGTCAGGCCCCAGTCCTTGAAGAACTGAATCATCGAAGGTTGCGAGCGATCAACGACGACACGTTGCGGGTCCAGCATCAAAACGTTCATGTTCAGCCAGACGCTGCACATCGAACCAACTTCATTGAACAGCCCGCCACGGACCTTGTCCGGTTTGGGGGCTTCGCGGATTTCCCACGAATTCAAGATTGACGGCAATCGGCTGCGGTCAACGTACTTGGGGTTGATCATCATCTTGCCGGGTCCCAGCGGCACGATCGTGGTATCGATATGCATCGGCTGTCGGCAAAGCGTTTCGATTTCATGAATGCGATAGCCGTCGCCCAAATGTCGACGCAGCCAGTTGATGCCGGCGAGATTGGTGACGTTGCTGCGCGTGACAAAAATATCGCGACCACACCGAATGAAGTCGGCGGCGTCAAAGACAATCTCGGATTCGTTGATGACGTAACGCAGCGGTTCATCCTGTTTGGGGATTTTGTACTGTTTGTCGTACAGCGTATTACGCAGCGGCGGCTTGGGGGCGGAGGTCCAGCGCGCACCCTGGTCGTAGTACTCCTTGAACAGTTGATAATAGGCATGGGGTTCGAAGTAGCGACAGCGCCATGACATGGGCGACTCGATGATTTCATCACCAACGACCAGAAAGCAATCGCGCGGGCACGCCGTAACGCAACCCTTCGACTTCCATTGAGGCGTCCCGTATTTTCTGCTGTGGTCCATCACTTCGGGGCGGCGAACCGTGACGCCTTCGGATTCGAGCAAGCGGACAAAGTCTTCCAGTTCCTTTGCAGCTGGCTCAACGAACACCTTGCGTGGACGACGCTTCCGGCCACCCAGCAACAGCAATGCCAGATAGAGATCTTTCGGGGCACCGCCGAGGATGGAGGGATGCCGCTGCGGAAAAACGCTCTTGTCCAGCCGGCCCACGACGATTTCTTCCAGCGTGTCCCATTCGTTGTGTGAATTGACCACGCACCTGGATTCGGTCGACGTGCCGGTGGCCGGCGGTCTAACGGAGGGAGCGACGTGCGCCGGAGCGGGAGCGGTTGCTGTATCGAGGTACATGTTTCCTTCCTGTAACTTGGGCTGACGATCCTCGTCAAACGGCGACGGTCAACAAAATGGGCGGGTAGCGTAGCGAAAGCCGCAAAATGATGCCCGGCCATTTTTGGACCCTTGCAGAGCGGCTTGCTCGGGCAACGTCGAGTGCTATCATCAGAACCCGCAGTTCGAGAAACGCAGCTTTGGTGGTGGGGCAGCGGCCAGTTTTTTCGTTGCCATCCCGGTCCCTTGTCCCGCCATTGGTTCACTGGAGCATCCGATGATGCCGGCCAATGTGGTGGCTGTGGCCTTAGAGGGCGATCCGGGCCCTATCGCGATTTCATGTTCCACGTCTTCAAGCTGACGAAGTGACGTGCCGTCGCAGTTTGTTCGGCGGTTCGGCTGGCGTTTAGATGGGACAATGGTCGGAAAATGGTCCCGTGCTATGTGCACGTCCGGATGGCCAACGCCTGGCAACCCGGCCATAACAAAGATTTGCTCGCTGGCCTTTCCTTCCGATGCGTTTGTTGTTTGCTGAGTCAATGGTTGTTCCCCCCAAAGGCGGGGCCAGATCGCGCAGGGCCCTTGCTGGACACGGGCATCGCGATTGCACAATATTATTAGCATGGCCCAACAGTACCAATTCGATCCGCTGAAGAAAAACGACGGAACGGCAATCTTCGCCATTGTGTTTATCGCCCTGGCCGCCTTGGCATTCTTCGCAATCACTTCGGCATTCAGGAATTCGTTTACGAAACCCCGAAACGCAGAAGAGATTCGCGACAGTATTCAGGAACGCGAATTTGAGGGGGCGTGGGATTCGGGGAAGTGGCAAAACTAAAGGAGGAACGGGGACGCCTTGAAGCAAGCCCTGCGCCACACACCTGCAATTCCCCTCTTTCGCCATCCCGGGGCGGAATCGGCTCGGGATATCCCCGACAGGATTCGAACCTGTAACCTCTGGCTCCGGAGGCCAGCGCTCTATCCAATTGAGCTACGGGGACGCTGGCTGTTATTCTAGCCGATGCGGCTGGCCGGCTAAACCATCAATGCTGACAATGACTGCGGGCTGCGGAGATTGAAGAGCTCGAGACGAAGACGAAGACGAAGATGAGGATAAGGAAAGAAATTATCAGGCGTGCAGGAAACCCTGCAGGACGTTGACGGTGTTAAGCCCGATCTGGTCGACCGCGTAGCCGCCTTCCATTACAAACAAGGTCGGTAGCCGCTGCTCGCCCAACAAGTGACCGTAATGGCGAAAGTCGTCACTGGTCAGGCGAAAGAAGCTGATCGGGTCCTGCTCAAACGTATCGACGCCGAGAGACACGACCAACACATCAGGTGCGAAGTGCGCGACGCGAGCGAGCGCGTCGGACAGCGCCTCGACCCAGCGGTCGTATCCGGTACCCGGCGGCAGCGGGTAGTTGATGTTGAAACCAGCGCCGTCTCCACTGCCCTGCTCGTCCGCGAAACCCATGAAGTAGGGATAGGCTTGCCGCGGATCACCATGTAGCGAAGCAAACAACACATCCGCCCGTTCATAAAAAATATCCTGCGTGCCGTTGCCGTGGTGGCGCGGCTCCTTGGTCCAGCAAGTATTGAGCAGCAATGGCGGCGTTGTTCAAAAAACAATAGCCGCCGTACAGATCGATGGCAGCGTGATGCCCCGGTGGACGACACAATGCAAACGCCGTTCGGTTGCCGTCCTTTAACAACTTCGCAGCCGTCAGCGCACACATCGCGCTGGCTCGTGCCGCCGCCCAGGTCCCAGCGACGATCGCTGAATCGACCGAATGGGCAAAGTAACCCGCTTTGCCAATCACCGTATCCGGTGCCGCCTGCCGATGACGTCGGGCTGGCCAGACCGTTGGCAAAATCTGGTTGCTGAGCCCCTCCTCCGCCGCCATCTCCCAGCATGACTTCAAAAAGTTGACAAAGCCGGCGTCGTGAACGCGTGTGAGCGGAGCCTCTCCAAACTCGTCAGGCGACACGATGTCGCCCAAAACCACCTCACGAATTCGCTCCAGCACCGATTCGACGCGTTGCGGGCATTCGTATAGCCGACCCAACTGGCCGTCGTGCAGTTCGCCCGCCGGCTGATGCTGGTAGTGGTCTTTGGAATAGATGGTGATCATCGACAATTAACACTCGCCTTTCCCGACGTCTCCCCTCCCCCGAAACTCGCACGCTCGTTTCCGACCCTCCCCAGGAAGGGTGGCCGTGGAGCCGGCATTCCAGTTAGACACCAATGCCTCAAACGGAGAGAGTCATGCCTGGCCGAACAAAATCCGCTAGCTTGCATGACGGTACCCTAAACAATTAGCGGGTTTTGGCAACGTAACATTGATCTAGGTGAGATTTGGTGACCTCGGTTAAACTTGCCGGCACTCGCCCCAGGGCGGGAGACAAAAAAAATCAGTCACATGGTGTTTGAACGCAGGATGCGACCAGCGCAGGGAGGTGCGTCACATGGCAAGCGCTATCAAGTTTCTCCACGCGGCCGATCTACATCTGGATCAGCCAATCACGGGACTTGCCGATATCCCGGCCCATCTCAAGGAGACGTTGGCCAACGCGCCATATCGCGCCGCCGAACGGCTGTTCGATATCGCTATTAGCGAGCGTGTTGATTTCGTGTTGCTGGCCGGCGACGTAGTGGACCTGGACCAGGGCGGTCCGCGGGCCGCGGCGTTTCTGCTGGGACAATTCGAGCGGCTGGCCGACAAGGGTATCGAAATCTACTGGTGCGGAGGCACCGTGGATCAGCCCGATCGCTGGCCCAACGCGATCGAACTGCCCGACAATATCGTCATCTTTCCGTCCTCGATGGTTGAACAGGCCGCGCACACGCGCGACAGTTTGACGATCGCCACAATCTGCGGGGCAGGAGCCGAGACTCGCAAACGTAATCCGTCGGATTTTCGATGCAGCGAAGACTCGCCCTTTCCCATCGCCCTGTTGCATGGCGAAATCGATACCACGACTCTGGCCGCACAAAACATCCGCTATTGGGCACTGGGTGGCCAGCACAAACGCAAAGTCATTGACAAGACAAGCACCGTGGCGGTGTTTCCAGGAACGACTCAAAGTCGCAATCCCCAGGAACCTGGCGGTCATGGTTGCACGCTGGTTCATGTCGACGCGGCCGGCAAGATACGCGTGCAGGAAATGGAACTCGATTCGGTGCGCTGGAGTCTGCAGCGGGTTACCGTCGCCGAAAATGCCCGGCTGGAAGACCTCAAGACGTCGCTGGCCGATCGGTGTTCGAAATTGCGTAGCGAATACAGTGACCAGCTGGTTTTGGCCAAGTGGCGAATCTCCACGACCGGCGATTTCAACCCGCAACTTCGCAGTAGCGAGTGGCACAAGGAACTGGTCCATTGGCTTCGTAACGAGTACGGCCAATCAGCTAACAGTCTGTGGACGGTGGCCCTCAAGATCGATCCGCCACAGCAATTGCCCGCCGAATGGTACGAGGAAGAGACCATTCTCGGCGATTATCTGCGTTCGGTCGGCCGGTTCCAGGGCGATGCCTCGATGGCTTTGAGCATGATGGACTATGTTCCTGAAAACCACGCCGAGGACGATTTCCTGACCGATCTCGCTCGCGTCAGCGCCGAAGCTCGCGCCAACGTACTGCAACAGGCTGCGGTCGTCGGGGTGGAATACCTCGCCCGGCACGACAACGAAACAATCGAAGACTAAAGCGCAGGAAAGCGCACAAAAACAAACAGTTGCCCAAATGGAGTTGGCACAGTGAGACTTAACGACATTCAGGTAGATGGGTTTGGGGTCTGGAAGGGCCTGACCGTTGACAATCTGGATCAGGGCATGACCCTGTTCTATGGTCGCAACGAAGCCGGCAAGACGACGTTGATGCAGTTTCTGCGGACGATCATGTTCGGTTTCTCACCCGACCGTCGCGAACGTTACATCCCGCCCCTGTATGGCGGCCTGGCAGGCGGTCAGGTGCACACGATCACGCCTCACGGCAATTTTGTGATTCAGCGGCATATCGATCCGAATCGCGTCAACGACGCCGTCGGCGACCTCGTCGTCGTCGATGACAGTGACGGCAGCAATTTTGGAAAGGCCCAGCTGACGACATTGTTGTCGGGCATCGACGAATCGATTTTCAGCAATGTGTTCGCCATCGGGCTGCGGGAAATCCAGGAACTGAACACGCTGAACAGCACCGACGCGGCCGAGCACCTGTACAAGCTGACCAGCGGACTGGACCGCGTTTCACTGGTCGACGTAATGCGGGACCTGGCCGGCCGCCGCGAAACGATCTGGTCGCGCGATCCGGAACGACGCAGCCAGTTGTCCGAGTTGCAAAGCCGTCGCCGCGCACTGCAACGCGAAATCGACGATCTGCTCGCCCGCTCC
>CAMYKF010000734.1:0-1689 GCA_947258905.1 uncultured Pirellulaceae bacterium
TGCTGCCAGTCCATTGAAGAGATATGTAACCGGTAGGTCTGCCCTTTCTCCAGCTCCAGGAGCGGCCACCATTGCCACAGCCTTCCCAGCAGGTAAACGTCACTCCCTGGCGGTGGCCTTACGACCGGCAAATTCGCGGCGGTTTCTGTTCGCACCGTGTACTGGTCGACCATCGCCTGCGTCTTGGCGAGAAATGCCTGTGGCGTAGTTCGATAGGCTTCGTTTGACAGGTTTTGCTTACCGTAGATGTGCCAGAGCGGCATCATGATAAACATGAACAAGGACCACACTAATGCAATTGCGATCCAGGTTCCCTCAACTCTGTCCAGTGGCTGTTTCCACCAGACGGTTTCAGCAGGCGGCTGTAATGCACTCACGACGTCACCCCATTTGTCTTTCGCGTTCGATTACCGCCGTTAAGGCGCGATCGGAATTGTCACGATTTCCATGATTCCCCAGATGATGTAGAACACCGTCGGCAAGACGACGCCTACAAACAGCAGAATAAAAGGGTTATCAAGAATGCGTTGAAAAATCGGAATTCTGACAAAGTTCGTTGTGCCGGTTTGCTCTTCATGCATGTCTGGTTTCCTTGTATGCCGATGAAGAAATTTGGGGCGCGCCAGGCGGCCGCTGAGTTGATTGCGATCGTCGGTACAATCCGGCCCCAAAATACAGCTTCAATTTAGACCTCTTACTGCGCACGAAAAACTGGGGAAACTACCTAGATCGATGCGCCCGGCTGCGTAGCGCCTAAACGCGGCAAAACAGTTAAGCTTGCGCCCATGAATAAGGAAGCGATTGTGTGCACCGCAGCAATATCAATCCTTGCCGGCTGCGGTGGCGCGCCCGACGACGAAGATACGAGTCACGATACAAAGTATCGTGCCCTGGCTGCTGCGGGTGTTGTCGTGGAAAAAGGGACCGGCAATTGTGTGGAAGACACGGTCACCGGCCTGATCTGGGAGACCAAGACCGACAATGCGGGACTGCATCATTGGCAAAACCGTTACAGCTGGTTCAACCCGAACGAGAACAATGACGAACTGGACTACCGTGGCCTCGAAGATGGTGGTGAGTGCACAGACTCCGCATGCGATACCTGGAACTTCGTGCGCGCTGTGAATGAGAAAGGCCTGTGCGGATTCCGTGACTGGCGCATGCCAACCCGCAACGAGTTGTACTCGATCTCCGATCGCCGCAAAGTCGCTACGCCGCCAACGGCAAACGTCGATTATTTTCCGCTCATGCAGGCTGACGAGTACTGGACCGGATTCGACTACGCGATGCAGTACGAGTCTGCGTGGGCGTGGAATTTCGTTTTTGGCCACGACCGCGTCGACTGGAAGAGAAACCCGAAGTTTGTGCGCCTGGTCCGCGGCGAGGCGGCCGGCCTGGAAGAGGTCAAAGAATAAATCGATGGCGACACTCGTACGAATTTCCTTACTGCTCGTCATTGTCCTTGTGACAGTCAGTGCCTACCTGAGACTCGATCACTCCGGCATCGGTTGCGAACCGTGGCCCGCCTGTTACGGCAATATAGGGGTGCCCATTGATTCTCCGAGCGCTGCGGGAACCTATGAGCGGCTGCTGGAAGAAGCCAGCGAACCACTGTCCTGGGCGACACCATTGCACCGCCTGGTTGCAAGTGTGCTTGGCCTGGCAATCCTCGGCATGACATTGCTCTCG
>CAMYKF010000734.1:1806-2524 GCA_947258905.1 uncultured Pirellulaceae bacterium
CATAGCCCGGCGGTCGTGATGGGCAATCTGTGTGGCGGATTTGCGATGTTGGGCATTCTCGGCTGGCTGGTTGTTCGCAAGCCACTGTCGCCCAAGGCAGAAAGGTCCCGGCTACATTTCGCGACAATTGCCGCGCTGATTTTTCTCGGCGGTCAGATTTTTATCGGCGGACTGACGAGCGCGAATTTCGCGGCGTCGGCGTGCCAGACCATTCCGGACTGTCATGGCAGCTGGCTTCCCGGCCCGGATGTATTCACCGCTTTCGATTTGTCGCGCGTTCACGATATCGGATCGAGCGGCATGGTTCTTGGCGGTCCCGAGCGAGCCGCGATACATAAACTGCACCGGATTACGGCCCTCATTGCAGCTGCGATGGTTATGTTCGCAGGTTTTTTGGCCGTCCGCGCCGGTCGTGACCTGCGGATCGTCGGCATCGCATTGATCGTCGTTGTGGTTCTTGAATTCTCGTTGGGTATCGCATCGATTCTCGCCGGCCTGCCGATAGTGCTTGCCGTGGCGCACAACTGGCTCGCCGCCATCCTGGTGCTGGCGATGCTTAAGTTATTTGCGGAAAGTCAGGCGGGTTCCGGCTGAACTTGCTCGCTGAGTCAATCGGATTGTCCAAATCCGCATGCTGGCGTCGTATCCGGAATCCGGAGGAGGCAGGCGTAATCTCAGCCCGCGTTACGCTGCTGAATCAGGAGTCGCTGGGATTGAA